>JANOFZ010000433.1:0-5363 GCA_031413935.1 Thermoleophilia bacterium
ACGTCGGCTGCGCGATCGATCGTGAAGTGGCTCTCCTCCGACGCGTAGATCGCGAGCCGTCGCCCGTCGATCCCTGTCGTCCGCACATTGGTGCTCGCTCGGTCGCGCGCGAGCTTCAGAGCAGAGAGGTTGGCGAGCGACCCGCCACTGACGAGGTTGCCACCTGCACCGGCGGGGAGTCCAAAACGGTGTGCGAGCCAGCTGATCAGCTGCGACTCGACTTCGCTCGGGCCGGCGGAGAGCGCCCAGCCGCCGGAGTTCGCATTGAGCCCCGACGCGAGCAGGTCGGCTATCGCGCCCGGCACGGTTCCTCCACCGGAGATGTATGCGAGAAAGCCGCCGCTTCCCGGTCTCACCGAGTTGTCGAGAATCGCCTGGAGATGCTCGATCAACGCGTCCTCGTCGAGTGGCTGGTCCGGCACATCCAGCGCGACCGCGGCGCGGACGCCCGCCGTCGTCAGGTGTGGGCTCGTCGGCGCATCGGGCAGGTCGGCCAGCAACGAGGAGTAGAGCTCGAGCACCCGGATCCCGAAGGCGGTAGCGCGCTCGGGCGACCAGTCGAGGTCGGTCACCGGGGGTGGAGGATCGAGGGCCACGGGTCGAGCGTATACCGCGCGGCCTCTAGACTTCCCCTGGGAGCGGTATAGCTGCCATCCCGCCTCCAGCCCATGGCTCCCCTTCGACCGCCCCTCATTCTGCTGCCGCCGAGCGAGACGAAGTGGGCGCCGGCACGCGGGAATCCCATCGATCTCGAGAGCCTCTCTTTCCCGGTTCTCACGCAACTCCGTGACGTGTTGCTCGACGCCGATCTCCGACAGGCGCCGACGACGACTGCCGCACGGCTTTACACGGGCGTGCTCTACGCCGCGCTCGACATAGCCACCCTGCCGCCGCGGACAGCGAGCAACATCGTGATCATCTCGGCCCAATTCGGCGCGCTGCGCCCCGGCGATCGTGTGCCCGCGTACAGGCGCGAGATGGACGCGGCCTTCTGGCGCGATGGCCTCCGCAAGGCGCTCGATGAGGCGTCCGCGGGACGTCTGATCGTGGATTGCCGCTCTGCCACGTACGTCGCGGCCTGGCGACCCTCGCGTGACGTTGCGACCGCGCGCGTGCAGGTGTCCGTGGTCGAGGAGCGCAACGGCGTCAGGCGCGTCGTCTCGCACATGGCGAAGAAGACGCGCGGCGAGGTCGCCCGGCATCTTCTCGTCTCGGGCGCACGGCCCCGTGCCCCGGCTGAACTTCTCGACGCGGTCGCGGAACAGTTCGCGTGTGAACTCGAGCCACCCGAGCGCGCCGGCGGGCCATTCACGCTGACCGTCGTCGAGCCGCTGGTCGAGTAGTCCACACTAGACTCCGGCACATGTTCACGGATCATCGATGCGTAGCCCTGGGGCCAGGGCCTGCGACATGAAGATCGAGCGCGTCGATGTGTACGGCTATGACCTGACCTACGTCCACGGTCGCTACGTGATGTCGGGCGGCAGGGTGATCGAAACGCTCCCGAGCACCGTCGTTCGGGTGACGACGTCGAGCGGCGTCGAGGGCTTCGGCGAGGTGTGCCCGCTCGGGCCGGCCTACCTGCCCTCACATGGAGCCGGCGCCCGGGCCGCACTCGGCGAGCTCGCGCCTGCCGTGCTCGGGGTTGACGCGGGCAACCTCGGTGCAATCAATGCAGCGATGAACACGGCGCTGATGGGGCACGGCTACGCGAAGAGCGCCATCGACACTGCGTGCTGGGATGCGCTCGGGCGGTCGGTTGGGCTGCCGGTCTGCGATCTCCTCGGCGGCCGGCTTGCCGACAGCTTCCCGCTCTACTTCGCCGTACCGCTTGCCTCGGCGGAGGAGATGACCGCGTACGTCGAGGCGCGGCGGGCGGAGGGGATCCACCGGTTCCAGCTCAAGATCGGCGCCGACCCCGTACGAGGATGCGGCGCGCACGCGAAGCGTCGTGGAGGCCACCGGCCCCGAGGACATCGTTGTTGCCGACGCGAACGGCGGCTGGCGCCTGCAGGATGCCGTTGTTGCTGCGCGCCTGCTCGATGGGCTCGAGAGAGTCTTTTTCGAGCAGCCCTGCCCGACGCTCGAGGAGTGCCTGATCGTGCGGCAGCGGACGACGCTCCCGATGGTGCTCGACGAGTGCATCGACGACGTTCCGTCGCTCCTCCGGGCGTACGAGGCAAAGGCGATGGAGGCGTTCAACCTCAAGATCTCCAAGGTCGGTGGACTGACGCAGGCGAAACTTATGCGCGATCTCGCTGTCGCGCTCGGACTGCGCGTCACGATCGAGGACACGTGGGGCGGCGACCTCGTCACTGCGGCGGTCTCGCACCTCGCGGCGAGCACACCGGCGGACACCCTGTTTACCGTGTCCTTCATGAACGACTGGACGAACGAGCACATCGCCGGCCACGAGCCGCGCTCGCAGAACGGTTTCGGGTCGGCGCCCACAGGCTCGGGACTCGGGGTCGACGTCGACATCGCCGCGCTCGGGGCGCCGCTCTTCTCCGTCATTGCCTGAGTCAGATCGCCGCCCTTGCGCGTTCTCGCTGCAACCACCGACTTGCCGAGCGCATCGGGAGCGTCGAGTCGCTCAGGCCTGGAGTGCAGTGAGTACGGCAACGCCGACTGCGATCGCCGCGACGCCTGCGAGTTGGAGTCGCGTGATCCGTTCACGGAACAGGACGTACGCGGCGAGTACTGCGAGTGCAGCGAACTGTGATGCAAGAACGGCGCTGATCGCGATGCTGTCGCGGGCGCCGACAGCAAACGCGGCGACGCCGCCGACCTCGCACAGCCCTGCCACGATCACGAGTGGCAGGGCCTCACGCGTGAGGCGCAGGTGCCTCGTTGCCGCAAGCGGGAGTGCGATCGCGACGACACCGAGAACCCGGGCCGGGATCATCGCCCACACGAGCGGCAGCGCTTCGCTGAGCCGTGCGGTTGCGTAGATGCCGGCGCCGAAGGAGAGTGCGGCGCTGATGGCAAGGAGCGTTGCGCGCCGCTTCGCACCGGATCCGCCGCCCGGCGCGGCGCTCGCGAGCGCGACGCCGGCCGCGATAACGAGCAGCATCACGGCAGATCCGATGCCAATTGCCTCGCCTGTCGCGACTGCGAGGACGGCCGCGATCGCTCCCTCTGTCGAGGTGATCGGCGCGACGATCGAGACCTTGCCGATCCGCAGCGCACCGTAGACGAGGAGCAGGCCGAGAACGTTCCCCACTCCGGCCACGGCAAGCCAGCCGAGCTCCGGCGCCCCGAGAGCGGCTGGAACGCCGCCCTTCACGGTCAGAGGTGCGGTGACCACGAGGCCGACGATCATCACCCAGGCAACTGCGGAGGGTGCGCCGACCATCTTCGTCGAACGGGACGAGCACAGCGTCGCTACCGCCCAGCACGCGGCTGCCCCGAGGCCTCCCAGCAGAGCGATCACGGGCGTATTCGTACAGAGGTCTTCGCTCGCTCGCCTGATCAGGTTGCGATACTCCGCTTCGAGCATCTACGCCGGTCCGTGCGTACCGAACGACGATCGGAGATCGAATTGTGAAAGCGCTCGTCAAAGCAAGAGCCGAGCCAGGCCTCTGGCTCGAGGATGTGCCGGAGCCGGAGGTCGGGATCAACGACGTCCTGATCCGTGTGCGCAAGACGGGCATCTGCGGCACCGATTTGCACATCCACTCCTGGGATGCGTGGGCACAGAAGACGGTCCCGGTGCCGCTCGTGATCGGGCACGAGTTCGTCGGTGAGATCGTCGAGGTCGGCTCGAATGTCAACGACTTCGCGCCTGGTGACATCGTCAGTGGCGAGGGACACGTCGTCTGCGGGCGCTGTCGCAACTGCATGGCGGGGCGGCGACATCTCTGCGCGCACTCGATCGGGCTCGGGGTGCAGCGGCCGGGCGCGTTTGCCGAGCTCGTGGTGCTACCGATGACGAACATCTGGCATCAGTGGGACGGCGTCGACGAGGACGTTGCGTCGATCTTCGACCCCTTCGGCAATGCGGTACACACTGCCCTCACCTTCCCCGTGCTCGGCGAGGACGTCCTTGTGACCGGCGCGGGGCCGATCGGCTGCATGGCCGCCGCCGTTGCCCGCCACGCAGGTGCCCGCCACATCGTCATCTCCGACCCGAACAGCTATCGCTGCGACCTCGCGGTGCAGATGGGGGCGACCGCAGCGGTCGATCCCACGAAGGGCGGATTCGACCAGATCCAGCGTGACCTCGGGATGACCGAGGGCTTCGACGTCGCGCTCGAGATGTCCGGCCAGGCTGAAGCGCTTCGCGGCCTGCTGCCCGCGATGGCCCACGGCGGCCGCGTCGCCCTCCTGGGAATCCAGACCGGTGAGGTGCCGATCGACTTCACTCCGATCGTTTTCAACATGCTCACGCTGAAGGGCATCTACGGACGGGAGATGTACGAGACCTGGTACCAGATGTCCGTGATGGTGCAGGCGGGCCTCGACATCAGCCCGGTGATCACCCATCGCTTCTCGCATCTCGAGTTCGAGGAGGCATTCGCGGTCGCCGCCTCGGGGGGCTCCGGGAAGGTGATACTGGACTGGACCGACATCTAGTGCGTTGTCCGAGGACGCTATGCATGCTTGCCTCAATGGTCGATTGGGCATCTGCTCGCTCCCGGGATAGGCATGCGCCTATCCCCTACTGGTTACCGGTGGAACATCTCGGGACGAGGAAATAGGAAGGGGCGACGCGGTGTACGGATCGATGCAGCAGGAGCTCCTGACCGAGCTCGAGCAGTTGAAGGAGGCGCGCCTCTACAAGGGCGAGCTCGTGCTCGAATCGCCGCAGTCGGCGCACGTCGAGGTCGAGGGGATGGGGGCGCTCCTCAACTTCTGCGCCAACAACTACCTCGGCCTCGCCGACCATCCGGCCGTGATCGAGGCGGCGCGCGACGCGCTCGAGCGCTTCGGCTTCGGGATGGCGTCGGTGCGCTTCATCTGCGGCACCCAGACGCTGCACAAGCAGCTCGAGGAGCAGCTCTCACGGTTCCTCGGCACCGAGGACACGATCCTCTTCGGCTCCTGCTTCGACGCAAATGGTGGCCTCTTCGAGGCGCTGCTCGGCCCCGACGACGCGGTCATCTCGGACGCTCTCAACCACGCCTCGATCATCGACGGGATCCGGCTCTGCAAGGCGGCGCGGTTCCGGTATGCGAACGGTGACCTCGGAGAGCTCGAGGCGCGCCTCGTGGAGGCAGCGGGCGCCCACACCCGGATGATCGCGACCGACGGTGTCTTCTCGATGGACGGCCACATCGCCGACCTCGCAGGGATCTGCGATCTCGCCGAGCGCCACAGCGCCATCGTCATGGTCGACGACTCGCACGCCGTCGGCTTCGTCG
>JANOFZ010000434.1:0-3565 GCA_031413935.1 Thermoleophilia bacterium
CGTACAGCGACAGACGTGGCCGCCGAGGGCGTGCTGGATCGCCTCGCGGTCGTCAGTTCCGCCGCCGTCGATGTAGGCCTGCGTGGCCATCATCATTCCCGACGTGCAGAAGCCGCACTGCGCCGCGTAGTGGTGCGTGAACGCCTGTTGCACCGGGGAGAGGTTCTCCGGCGTCCCGAGCCCTTCGACCGTCGTGATCGCACCGCCGTCGACCGAGGCCGCGGGCGTGAGGCACGACCGCCGGGGCTCGCCGTCGACGAGCACAGTGCAGGCGCCGCAGCCACCCTGCTCACAGCCGGCCTTCGGGCTCGTGATTCCGAGCTCCTCACGAAGCACGTCGAGCAGGCTCGTCAGCGGCCCGCTCTCGATCGGGGTCTCGACCCCGTTGATCGTGAGGTTCATGCCGACTCCTCGAGTTGAGTGAGAACGCGACGGACGAGCACCGGCAGCGTCTGCTCGCGATACCAGGCAGATGCGAGCGCGTCGTCGGCGAACGTGACGTCGTTGACGGCCGCGGCTCCTGCCGCCTCCGGATCCGAAGCGGCGGCCTCGGCCGAGCGAAGGCGTGCACCCGGCCCGGCCACACCGGTGACTGCGAGTCGGATCGTGCCGTCGGTCGATCGGGCCCCGGAGACTGCGAGCACGGTGTACTCGTGCGTGTGCGGGTACTCGAGCGCGGCGAAGGCCGAGGCGGCCGGCCGCGTGAAGCTGACGTCGAGGACGAGGCGGTCGTGCCGGTGGGGGAGGAAGTCCTCGAGAGATTCCGTCTTCTCGCCGCCGGGGCCTGCCGAGCGAACCGTGGCATCGAGAGCTAGCAGGGCACCCTGAAGGTCGCCGCGCGGTGCCTCGTGGCCCTGACCGACGCAGAGGTTTCCACCCACCGTCGCCTGCGAGCGAATCTCACCGTCTGCGACGTTGCCGGCGCAGGCGGCAAGCCCCGCGACTCCGAGCTCGGTCAGCGCGTCGACCCGTGTCGTTGCCCCGACCGTGATCGTGTCCCCGTCGATCGCGACGGTGTCGAGTCCCGCGTTCGAGAGCAGGAGCACCCGGCCCGGCGTGAGGCGGCCGTAGGTGATCTCCGGCATGACGACTGTTCCTCCGCCGATCACCGTTGTCGCGGCGCCGTCACCGAAGAGCGACGCCGCCTCGGACGGGGACGACGGCATCAGTACTTCAGAAGCCATTTCCATCCTTTCCCGTTCTGCTCGTCATTACGACTGCGGCTTCCCGCCAATGCCCCAGTGGCTCGGTGCGACGCCCTGGATAACGACCTGGATGTGCTCCGGCGCGGCACCGCTCGACTCGGCAAGCGCGTTCGTGAGTGCCTCGATCATCTTCGGCACGGACTCCTCGGTGACGCGGCGGTCGTACAGCTTGACCTCGATCATCGGCACGGTGGTGGCCTCCTTGGGCTCGGCCGATCCCGGAGCGGGGTCGACGCTGGGGATGTCGTGACAGTGTGACATTGTCGTACCGTTCGCGCAACGCTATCGTCCCAACTCGAATGGCCCAGGTCGAGAGCACCGAGCAACGCGTGATCGACGGCGCCCGCCGCGCAATCGCCGCAGGCGGTTGGCAATCCGCAACCCTCACCCGTATCGCGGAGGAGTCGGGCGTGTCGCGGATGACGCTGCATCGCCGGGGCCTCGGTCGCGACGAGATCTTTGCGCTGCTTGCCCGTGACTACGAGGACGCCTTCAGGGCAGCGCTCTGGCCGTCGGTGACAGGACGCGGCACCGGGGCGGAGCGTCTCGAGGCGATGCTCATTTCGGTGTGCGAGGTGACCGAGGATCATCTCTCCTTCCTTGCCGCACTCGACGAGGAGGCGGACCGGCGATTCTTCCATGACGACGCCGACGAGGTGCGATCGCGTGAGGGATACATCAACCCGATCGAGCGACTGCTCTCGGATGGCATTGCTGACGGCTCGATCAGGCCGGTCGAGGTGGAGGAGACCGCGACGGTGATCGTGAACGCCGTCGATCGCACGTATCGCCACCTCCGTCGGGCGCACGACTGGGATCCGGTGCGTTCCCGCGAGGTGCTGATCGAACTCGTATTGCGGGGTTTGCTGCCGACGTAAACGCCGGCTCAGCTGAACGGCGGCAAAGCATAGACGCCGTCCTCGAGCGTTGCAGGATCCGGAGCGGGTGCCTGCTCCGCCTCGGCGAGGCCCGTGTCGACCTCCGCCAGGGCTTCGTCCCGCATCTCCTGAATCTCCTCGGAGTCGAAGCCGTCGAGTGCGAGTCGGGCCGCGAGTCGCTCCACTGGGTCGTAGCGCTCGGCGAACTCCTCGCGCATCCCCGCTGGCATGTAGCGCGCGTCATCGTGCGCGGCATGGCCGTGCATTCGCACCGAGAGCGCCTCGACGGCCTGAGGGCCGTTGCCGTTTCGGGCTCGCTCGACGGCGGCGCGTACCGTGTCGAGAACGGCCAGGGCGTCCGTCCCGTCGACGCGCTCGGCGGGGATCGACCAGCCCCCGTAGATGCGCTGGGCGATGTTCGTGTTGACCATCTGGCTTGCGACAGGTGTGGAGTACGAATAGCGGTTCGACTGGATCACGAAGACCGCGGGCACCTGCCAGACGGCGGCGAGGTTCAGCCCCTCGTGCGTGTCGCCGACCGAGAATGCCCCTTCGCCGAGGAACGTCATCGCGACGCGTCGCTCTCCACGACGCTTGAAGGCGAGGGCCGCACCAGCGACGACGGGCACGAGGTCTCCGAGCATGGAGACGAGTGGGAAGACGCCGTGTGCGGGTGCCCCGAAATGCATGTTTCCGTCCCTCCCGAACGTCGGACTCGTCGCCTTGCCGAAGAAGTTGCGGAACGCGTCTGCAGGTGTCGCGCCGCGGGCGAAGTGGCACGCGAGCTCGCGGTTCAGGGGCGCGACGACATCATATCGACCGAGTGAAAGCCCTGCTCCCGCCGCGACTGCTTCTTGCCCACGACCCGTGTACACCGAGCCGGGGATGCGACCCTGACGGTACAGCGCCATCACGCGATCCTCGAAGAGTCGCTGGAGCAGAACGAGCCTGAAGAGCGCGACGCGCTCGTCCGTGCTGACGAATGGAGCTTCTGCGCAGGGCTCGATCGGCATCAGTGCGCCTCCCCGAGTCGTCCCGTAGGAACGTCGTAGGGGAGATGGCGCAGCCTCTCCCGGGACAGGTAACGACCGCGACAGGCCTCGGGGGCAAACAGGTGTAACGGTGCGAGAGACCGCACTAGTAGGCAAGAAGCTGGTTGAGGGCCGCCACCGTTGACTCGACGGAAGGCATGTAGGCGTCTTCGAGCTCGGGCGCAAACGGCACGGGTGTATCCGGAGGTGCGAGCAGCGCGGGGGGCGCGTCGAGATGCTCGAAGGAGTGGCGGGCGATCAGGGACAGAATCACTCCGGCGGCACCGGTCGAGCGGGAGGCCTCCTGCAGCACGAGGACGCGGGACGTCTTCTCGATCGAAGCGAGGATCGTCTGCTCGTCGAGCGGCCAGACGGTGAGGAGATCAACGATCTCGACATCGCCATCGACGAGTTCTGCGTCCGCGAGGGCCGTCGAGACGCCTGAGCCGTA
>JANOFZ010000435.1:0-6736 GCA_031413935.1 Thermoleophilia bacterium
CAGCGCGTGGAGTGCGGCCTCGGTGATGCTCGGGGCTTCCGTACTTCTCGTCGCTCGGCTTTCATCGTCCCGGCCGGCGATGATCACCGCAGCTGTCGTTGCAGGGGGCGGCGTCACAGCCGGTGTCGCAAACGCGCTCGAGGACGGGTACGGCATCACCGAAATGGGGCTCTTCTACGTTCTTGGATTCGCGGCGATGTGGTTCGGACTGATGGTGCTGGCGATCGTCCTCGCCCAGTCGGGCCACCTGCACCTGGCGGCGCTGTCGTTCGTGATGTTCATCGGCGTGACGCTCTTTCCCGTCGGTGGGGCTTTCGCCATCCTCGCGGCTCTCTCGAGCGTAGCCCTCGCCCCGACATGGTTCTCGACGTCGACGAAACGGGGTGTTCCCGCCGTCGCCGACGGTGTGCGAGATTGAATTCCGCCTAGGCGGCGGCGAGGCGCGTCGTGGCCTCGGCGACAAGGGTATTGACGACGTCGCGCAGCTGCCCGAGCAGATCCTCGTCCGGCGCCGCGAGGCGATCGGACGCCTTACCAAGGGAGAGCCCGGCGTCGACGACACGCGCGCCCATGATCCCGAGCACCTTCCGGGTTTCCTCGTGCGCCCACACGCCTCCGAACGCGCCCGGACTCGCCCCGATCACCGCAACGGGCTTGCCGCGAAACGCGCTCGTCGCGCCGGGACGCGAGCCCCAGTCGAGCGCGTTCTTGAGCGTGCCGGGAATCGAGCCGTTGTACTCCGGTGTCGCGATCAGAACGGCGTCTGCAGCGACGACGGCTGAGCGAAGACCTGCGACCGCAACCGATGGCGTCTCCTCGGTGTCCTGATCGAACGGAGGAATGTCACGGAGGCCCTCCCAGACGGCGAACTCGACGCCGTCCGGAAGGGTCTCTCCAGCAAGCTGAAGCAACTGCTCGTTCACCGAGCCCGTGCGCAGGCTGCCCGCGATACCCAGGATTCGCATCGCTATGCCTCCTCGGTCAGCACGAGCTCGAGCTCGGCGTGGAGCTTCACGTCGTTCCCGACCGCGAAACCACCGGTCGGGAGAGGCGCGTTCCAGTCGAGACCGAACGCCGTGCGGTCGATGACGGTCTCGAGCTCGAGGCCGAGGCGGGAGCTGCCGTCGAACGACGTCACCGGCCCGCTGGCCGTGCCCTTGATCGTGACGGGCAGCGTGACGCCCTTCAGCGTCAGTTGGCCGTCCACGACGAGCTCGTCGTCCGTGACCACGATTGCGGCGGAGCTGAAGGAGAGCTGCGGGTGCCGCTCGGCGTCGAAGAAGTCCGGCGCGAGCAGATGCCCGGTGAGGTTCGGCTCGGAGACTCGCACCGAGGTGACCTCAACGGTTCCGCGGATGCCCGCCTCGTCGACCGTGACGTCGAAGGCGTCGAAGCCGCCGCGGAAGTTCGCGACGAGCATGTGCTTGACGGAGAACTCGACCGTCGAGTGCACCGGATCCACCTGCCAGGTGCCGGTCGGGAGAGCTGTACGGGTTTCGGAAATCGTGCTCACAGTGATCGTCCTTTCTCGCTATTATTTGATGACTCAACTACCATAGCGGAGAATTCATTGTCTCGTCAAGTATTGATCGATCAAGTATCAGCGCAGACTGTCTTCGGGCGGCTTCTGCATGCACACGGCACGCTCATGCGAGCTGTTGAGGCACGGTTGCGCGCCGAGCACCGTCTCAGCGCGAACGATTTCGAGACGCTCCTCCACCTCTCTCGTGCCGAACACGGAGCGATGCGGCGCATCGACCTCGCCGAGCGGCTGCGATTGACACCCTCTGGTGTCACACGCCTGCTCGACGGTCTCGAGGAGGTCGGCCTTACAGGGCGCCGTGACTGCCCGGCGGACGCCCGGGTCACCTACTCGGTGATCACGGCCCGTGGACGCAAAATGCTACGGCTCGCCTCCTGCACGCATGCAGCGGTGTGCGAGGAGCTGATCGGATCTCACCTCTCCCCCACCGAGCTCGAAGAGCTGTCCGACCTGCTGGGACGGCTACCCGGCGGGGATGACTTCGACGCTGAGTGTTGTTCGGCCGGGACCGCGGCGACAGGCTAGAGGGAATCATGGCGGGTGAGGCTGAAGCCTCACCCGGGCGACTGAGAGGACGCGAGCCACTCGGCGAGCTCACGCGACTCCGCCGCAGAGAGATCCCTGAGCGGAGCGCGCACGTCGGAGCAAATCGGCACGCCCTGGGCGGCAAGAATGCGCTTCATCGCCGCCTGGCGCGGGAATCGCTCCACAGCTGCTCTGAGTGTTGCGAGTGCGTCCGCGCCGGCCGCCGTCGGCTCGCGGACGACGGCCGCAACCCGCTCGGGGAATGCCGACGCAAGCGCAGACACGGCGCCGATCGCGCCACCGCTGATCCCGCGGTAGATGAGCGCCTCGGGGCCGACGAAGACATCCAGCCCCTCGAGGGCAAGAAACGGCTCGAACGCCTCCCAGGGAGCGTCGCTGACCTTCATGCCGACGAAGTTCGGTGCCACATCGCGAAGCCGGCGGAGGACATCGAGCGTGACGGCGTATCCGCTCGTTTTCGCGAACTCGTAAACGTAGAACGGCAGCGGTGCGCACGCGTTTGCAGCCGCGACGAAGTGAGCGAGCTGGGAAGGCTCGTCGAGCACGAAGTACGGCGGCCCGATCACCGCGACGGCCCTCGCACCCGCCTCCGCAGCGTCCGCGGCGAGCGCGATCGTATCCGCGGTCGTCTGCGCTCCGCAATGCGCCGCCACGTCGAGCCTGCCTCCAGCGGCATCGACAAAGAGGCGAAGCCCGCGCTTCCGCTCCTCGACCGAGAAGAGCACGGCCTCCCCGTTCGTTCCGAAGGCGAGGACGCCGTCGAGACCAGCTGTGACGTACCGCTCGAGCAGCGGTGCGAACGCCTCGTCGTCGAAGTCGCCTCCGCCTGGGAGGAGCGGAGTTACCGAGGCGGCAAGGGTTCCATGCAGGACAGCTTCGGTCGCCATGCCGTGACTCTAGACTCCGTGACATGGACGCGCTCCGCATCGAACGGGACGACGAGATCCTCCGGATCACGCTGGCCCGGCCCGACTCGCGGAACGCGTTTGACGCAACGCTGATCGAGGAGCTAGCAGAGGCATTCGTCGACGTCGGCAAGGCGCGCGCGGTCGTGCTCGCAGGTGAGGGTAGGAGCTTCTGCGCAGGAGCCGACATCGAGTGGATGCGGAGCTCGGCGCAACTGACGCACGACGAGAACGTCGCCGACGCGAACGCGCTTCGCCGGATGCTCGATGCGATCGACACCTGCCCCGCGCCCGTCATTGCCGTCGTCCAGGGCCACGCGCTCGGTGGAGGTGCAGGGCTCGTCGCCACTGCGGACATTGCGATCGCCCACGAGCACGCCGTGTTCGCCTTCTCCGAGGTCAAGCTCGGGATCATTCCCGCCGTGATCTCTCCCTATGCGCTGCGGAAGATCGGCGAAAGCGCTGCGCGTCGCTACTTCGTCACCGGCGAGCGCTTCGACGCTGCGACGGCGTTGCGGATCGGCCTCGTGCACGAGGTGACGGTGGACATCGAGTCTGCCCTCGGCGCGATCCTCGGAGAGCTCCGTACGGCAGCCCCTCGCGCAGCAAGGCATGCCAAGCGCCTCGTGCTCGACCGACCGGACGGCCCGGAGACCGCCCGCCGGATCGCGGAACGCCGCACGAGCGACGAAGGTCAGGCAGGGCTGAAGGCGTTCGTCGAGCGGGAGCGTCCCCCGTGGGCGCCTCCCCCACGTGATCCGTGACTGCCTTCCTCGCGCTCCTCTCCTCGGTCTTCATCGGTGGCGCGGATTTCGTCGGTGGGCTGGCCTCGCGCACGGCGAACGGCGTCCGAGTTGCGACGTTCGTTGCGCTCATGGGGCTCCCGCTCGCCTTCGTCGTCTCACTGACCTACGGGGCGGAGCACGTCAGCCGGAACGATGTGATCTGGTCGGCTCTCTCCGGCATCGTCGTGGCGTTCGGGATCGGATGCTTCTACGTCGGTATGGGACGGGGACTGATCAGCGTCGTGGCCCCGATCGCTGCCGTCATCGGTGCGGTAATTCCGGTCGTCTATGGCCTCGGTCGCGGTGAGCGACCGAGCGCACTCGCGCTCATTGGCCTCGTGGTCGCGTTCGCGGCGGTGGCCGTCGTCTCACTCGCACAGTCCGAGCAGCATCCCGAGACGACTGTCGGCGTCGACCGACACGTGATCGCGCTCGCCCTCGTGAGCGGCCTCTTCTTTGGCCTCTTCTACATCACACTCTCGCGCGTCTCCGACGATGCGGGCCTGTGGCCGGTCACGATCACCCGTGCTGCCGCGGCGATCGTCCTCGCGATTCTGTCGCTCATCCTGACCCGCGGGCTCCTCGGAGGCGTCACACGACTCTGGCGGACGGTGCTCCTCATCGCCATCCTCGAGGTCTCCGCGATGGTGCCGCTCCTCCTCGCCCTCCAGCGTGGGCCTGTTGCGATCGCATCCGTCCTCGCCTCGCTCTACCCCGTCACGACCGTCTTGCTCGCGGCGTTCGTGCTCCGGGAGCGACTTTCGCGCCTGCAGTACGTCGGTGTCGCCTGCGCGCTCGTCTCCGTCGCGCTCGTCTCGACGGGGTAGGGACGCGTTTTGGGGCGTAGAGTCCCCCTGTGACGATCCGCACGCTACTCGTCGCGAACCGTGGCGAGATCGCGGTCCGCGTCTTTCGCACGTGCACCCGCCTTGGCATCGAGACGGTCGCCGTCGTCGCGCCGGATGACCGAGGTTCGCTCCACGCGCGGAAGGCCGATCGCACTCTCGAGATCGCGTCGTATCTCGATGCGTTCGAGCACGTTCGCGCGGCCGTGGAGGCAGGCGCCGACGCGATCCATCCCGGGTACGGCTTCCTGGCCGAGAACCCCGCATTCGCCGAGGCGGTGATCGCTGCCGGTATGACCTGGGTCGGGCCTTCACCCGAGGCACTCCGGCTGGGAGGCGACAAGCTCGCCGCCCATAGGATCGCGGTCGAGAACGGCGTTCCGACGTTGCCTCAGGGCTCGCCTGACGAGATCGGCTTTCCTCTTGTGATCAAGGCGGCTGCCGGCGGTGGTGGGCGCGGCATGCGGGTCGTGCGCTCGTCGGCCGAGCTGAACGAATCTCTCGCCGCTGCACGTCGCGAGGCCGAGGGGGCCTTTGGTGACGACACGGTCTTCTGCGAGCGATACCTGGAGCGCCCGCGCCACATCGAGGCTCAGCTGCTCGGACACGGTGGAGGCGTCACCGTGCTCGGCGGACGGGACTGCTCGATCCAGCGGCGACATCAGAAGCTGATCGAGGAATCCCCTCCCCCCACGCTCGATCCGAGCGCGTGGTCACGGATCGATGCTGGAGCAACAGCTTTCGCCGAGGCAATCGGGTACGAAGGTGCCGGCACCGCCGAGTTTCTCGTTGCCGGCGACGACGTCTACTTCCTCGAGCTCAACGGGAGGATCCAGGTCGAGCACCCCGTCACCGAGGAGGTGACGGGCCTCGACATCGTCGAGTTGCAGCTCCGCGTCGCTGCCGGCGAGGATATCGATCTCGACGTCACGACCAGGGGACACGCGGTCGAAGCGCGCCTGTACGCCGAGGATCCCCGGCGCTTCCTGCCCCAGACCGGGCGGCTCGAGCGCCTGGTGCTCCCGACCGGAGTTCGCGTCGACGCCGGCGTCGAGGAGGGAGACGAGATCGGGCTCGCGTACGACCCGATGGTGGCGAAGCTCATCGCCCACGGGACGGATCGAAAGGACGCGATTGCAAGGCTCGCGAGCGCACTCGACGCGACGGAGATCGAGGGAGTGATCACGAATCTCCCGTTTCTACGCTGGCTCGTTCGGCACCCGTCATTCCTGGTCGGCTCGGTCTCGACGGCGTTCCTCGTCGACCACACGCCGCTCTCGGCGCTGCCGCTACGCACTGCTCCAGAAACGTTCGCGACGCCATGGCGACTCAACCAACAGGCACCACCTCCTGCCGCCGCGCCGGACGTCGATGCCGTTGCACGAGAAACAACCGCGCATGCACACGGAGCGATCACGGCCCCGATGCCGGGCACGGTGCTCTCGGTGAGCGTTGCAGCCGGCGACGAGGTCATGCCGCATGAGCGACTCGTCGTCCTCGAGGCGATGAAGATGGAGATGCCCGTCCTGGCGCCCTTCGCCGCAACCGTCACGGCCGTTCATGTCGCGCCCGGCGATCAGGTCGGCGCCGGGGCGCTTCTCGTCGAGCTCGGCTAGCGCTCTAATACGCCGGCTGGTGGCCCTGGATCAGTCGCAGGAGACGTCCGACAGCGACGTTGACGAGCCACATCACGATCACCGCGCCGACGTATGTCCAGAAACCATCGATCGTGAAGTCGGGGACGACCCAGACCGTGAATGCGAGGATCGCCACGTTGACGAAGAAGTACGCGAGGCCGAAGGTGAGAATGATCAACGGGATTGCGATGAACGTCAGCAGTGGCTTCAGGAAGATGTTCGCGAGGCCGAACACAGCGCCAGCGAGCAGCAACGGCCCCCAGCGCTCGATCGCAAGCCCTGAGAACACCCAGTCCGCCACGATCAGGGCGAGGATGTTCGCACCCCAGGCGACCAGCAAACGGACGGTCATGTACATGTGTGCCATCGTAATTGGTAGGGGCGAGGCGCCGCCGAGCCCCCGGCGAGGCATAGCCTCGACCGCCACCAACGCCTTTGCTGCGCACGCGGGCGACGCTGCACGGCGCCGAGGCGC
>JANOFZ010000436.1:0-3526 GCA_031413935.1 Thermoleophilia bacterium
CGACGAGCGCCGGTAGCCCGGAGAGATGATCGGCCTGAACGTGGGTCTCGAAGACGGCGACGATCGGTGACCCGATCGCAGCTGCCGCCTCCACGTAGGCGTCGACGAGGTCGACGTGCGGATCCACGATTCCGAGCTGGCTCATGGACGTGCACCCGAACAGATAGCTCGCGCACGATGTGCTCTCGACGAGGAACGGGCGCAGGATCATGGAGGAACAGTACGCCGAACAGGATGTTGGCGCTACCGAGATCGAAGACCGCTACAGTGGGCGCGTTCGGAAAGCGCCAGTCCGATTGTGTGACCCTGTCCGTGGCCGCCACGCCCCGCTTGTGCGACAGTTGGCGGGTGCTGCTCTACAACTCCGCAGTGTCCGGGAATTGCTACAAGGTGCGCCTCCTTGCGGCCCACCTCGGGTTGCCGCTCGAGCTTCACGAGCTCAGCGTTGTCGACCGCTCGGACCGCGCTGACGTTCTCGGCGACCTCAATCCGGCGCGGCGCGTGCCGACCCTCGTGCTCGACGACGGGAGACCGCTCGCGGAATCGAACGCGATTCTCTGGTACCTGGGCGACGGCAGCGCCTACGTGCCCGAAGATCGCTATCAGCGCGCGCAGGTCATGCAGTGGCAGTTCTTCGAGCAGTACCAGCACGAGCCGGCGATCGCGGTCGTCCGATTCCTGCTTGCCTACTCAGGCGAGGCGGAGAAGCACGCGAACCGGATCGAGCGGGAGACCCGAAACGGCTATGCGGTGCTCGACATCATGGAGCGCTACCTCGCAGGCCACGCCTTCTTCGTCGGCGAGCGCTTCTCGATCGCCGACATCTCGCTGTACGCGTACTCGCATGTTGCGCACGAAGGCGGCTTCGATCTCGAGGGCTATCCAGCGATCCGTGCCTGGCTCGACCGTGTCGCCGCGCAGCCCGGCCACACGACGATCTACGCCTGAGCAGCCGGCCGAGTGCAGCCTTCCGTGTTGATCATCGCCGGCGCGGCAGTCTCGAAGTACTCCCAGACGAGCGAGTCGAGCTCGACGGGGAGCGCCTGCTCATCGAGCGACGCACGCATATGCCCGGCCCGAGGAATGCGTCGGGACGCAGCAGCCAATCAGGGCGTCCGATACGGTCAGCGGGATGACCGTCCGCGTCCGCTTTGCCCCGAGTCCGACCGGGTCGCTTCACCTCGGCAATGCGCTGAGCGCCGTCGCCAACCGGACGTACGCCGACGAGCACAACGGCGCGTTCGTGCTCCGGATCGACGATACGGATCCGGAGCGGAGCGTCGTCGGTGGGGAAGACGCGATTCTCACAGATCTCAAATGGCTGGGAGTCACGTGGGATGAAGGCCCGATCAGCCAGAGCTCGCGCGGCGAGCGGCACGCCGAGGCCGCGGCGCGCGCGCTCGAGACCGGGGCCGTCCGGGACGCGGATGGGTCGATTCGGCTCGGTGGGACGACCCTTGCGCGCGCCGACGGGACGGCGACCTACCAGCTCGCGACCGTCGTCGACGATCTCGACCTCGGCATCACCCACATCATCCGCGGTTCCGATCATCGGCCGAACGAGGAGGTGCAACAGCGGATCGCACGTTCGCTCGGCGGCGAGTTGCCGGAGGTCATCCACCATGGGCTCCTCCTCGGTGACGACGGCAAGAAGCTCTCCAAGCGCGCGGAGCACGCTTCGGTGAGCGACCTTCGTGAAGAGGGTATTCCCGCTGCGGCCGTTCGTGCGTATCTCGAGGAACTCGGGCTCCCTCGGCATGACGTCCACCTCGATATTCCCCGCATCCACCGACTCGCAATCGACGCGATCGCGGGGATGAGCGACGCTGACCTGGCGCTAGCGGCGGATGCGCCCGTTGATCTCGCGCGCGCACTTCGCGGCGCCCGCACGCTCGTGGAGGCACGGGAGATCACGCAGCAGATCCTCGAGCCTGCCAGCGTCTCCCTCGGAGACGAAGCACGACCGACGATTGAGCGATTCGTCGAGCTTCGCCGAGACGGCTCGGAGCGGCTCGACGAGGCACACGCGCGCACGATCGTGCGGGAGCTGAAGGCAGTCGGCGGGAACCTCAAGCTGCTCCGGCGGGCGCTCACCGGCGCCGAGCGCGGCCCGGAGCTCTGGACGGTGGTCGCCGCAGTGCCCCGTGACGAGGCGCTCCGGCGCGCTGCCGCCGCTATAACACCGCGATGACCGTTCGCCTGTACGACACCGCGACGAAGGCCCTCGCCGAGCTCCCTCCTGCGCCCGCGCAGGTCGGGATGTACGTTTGCGGCCCAACGGTCTACCAGCGGGCCCACATCGGCAACGCGGTGCCGTTCGTCATCTTCGCATGGCTGCGGAACTGGCTGCGCGAGCGCGGATACGACGTCACGTACGTCCACAACATCACCGATATCAACGACAGGATCTACGAGGTCGCGCCGGGAGCGAGTGCCGAGCGGGCACGGGAGGCGACGGCGTGGTACCTGGACGACACCGCCTCGTTCGGGCTCGAGATGCCCGACGCGCAGCCTCTCGCCACCGAGACGATCCCCGAGATCGTGTCCCTGATCGAGGAGCTCGTTTCGGCAGGACATGCGTACGAGTCCGGTGGGGACGTGTACTTCCGGGTCGCGAGCTTCGCAAGCTACGGCGCCCTCTCCGGCCAGCGACCGGACGAGGTCGAGGAGCAGGAGCCGAGCACCCTGAAGGAGGATCAGCGTGACTTCGCGCTCTGGAAGGCGACGAAGGAGGGCGAGGACACGTCATGGGATTCACCCTGGGGGCTCGGCCGGCCGGGCTGGCACATCGAGTGCTCGGCAATGGCCGAGAAGACGCTCGGCCCGGAGTTCCTGATCCACGGCGGCGGGCTCGACCTCGTCTTTCCCCACCACGAAAACGAGCGCGCCCAGTCGCTCGCCGTTGGCCGTCCGTTTGCGAAGATCTGGATGCACAACGGCCTGCTGCGCTTTGTCGGCGAGAAGATGTCCAAATCCGTCGGCTACGTTGCGACGATCCAGGAAGTCATCGCGGAGTGGGGGCGAGAGGCCGCGCTCCTCTTCCTGATGACGGGTCACTGGCGCAAGCCGCTCGAGTTCTCACAAGACGCAATGACTGCTGCGAGCGTGCAGGTCGAGAGCCTGCGCAACGCCCTGCGTGGCGAGACCAGGGCCGAGGGCGACTGGGATGCCTTCGCAGCAGTTCTGGACGACGACTTCAACACTCCGGCCGCTCTCGCAATCCTCCACCGCTGGGCTCGCGATGGAGCTCTCGTCGAGCTCCGGCGTGGACTCGCGATCTTCGGGCTCGCCGAGCTGGGCGACAGCGTCGAGGTGCCGGCTGACGTGACGGCACTCGCCAAAGCGCGTGTCGACGCACGCGCGTCCCGGGACTTCGCCGAGGCGGACCGGCTGCGCGACGAGATCACACAGGCCGGCTGGGAAGTGCGCGATGTGCCCGACGGCTTCGAGCTCGTCCCGCTGTCGTGACACGCGAGCTGATCTTCGGGCGCAATGCCGTACGTGAGGCTCTCCGCGGCCGTCGTGA
>JANOFZ010000437.1:0-3387 GCA_031413935.1 Thermoleophilia bacterium
GCGCCACCGTCGGTGAAGAGCTTTACGGACATCGGTCAGCCCGGAACGTCGAAGACGATGCCCTGGGCCAGGGGAAGCTCGCTCGTGAAGTTGACCGTTGCGGTCTGGCGTCGCATATAGACCTTCCAGGCGTCGGAGCCCGATTCGCGGCCACCACCCGTCTCCTTCTCGCCGCCGAACGCACCACCGATCTCGGCGCCGCTCGGACCGATGTTGACGTTCGCGATCCCGCAGTCGGAGCCGGAGCTCGCGAGGAAGCGCTCGGCCTCCCGCAGGTCGGTCGTGAAGATCGACGAGGCGAGCCCCTGCGGAACGGCGTTCTGGATCGCGATCGCCTCGTCCGGCTCGGAATAGGTGAGCACGTAGAGGAGCGGCGCGAAGGTCTCGCGCTCGACGACCGCGGTCTGTGACGGCATCCGAACGAGCGTGGGGCTTGCGTACCAGGCGTCCGGGAACTCTTCTGCGAGTGCCCGTTCGCCTCCGGCGACGACCACGCCACCCGCCCCACGGGCGTCGGCAAGTGCATCCTCCAGGCCGCCAAACGCCTCGCTGCTGATGAGCGGGCCGACGAGCGTGCCCGGTAAGCGCGGATCACCGATCGGCACGCTCTCGTAGGCAGCGCTGAGGCGACCGACAACCTCGTCGGCGATCGACTCGTGGACGATGAGCCGCCGCAATGTCGTGCACCGCTGCCCCGCGGTTCCGACGGCCGAGAAGAGCACACCCCGAACCACCAGGTCGAGGTCGGCGCTCGGAGCGACGATCGCAGCGTTGTTTCCTCCGAGCTCGAGCAGCGAGCGGCCGAGTCGCGCTGCAATCCGCGGTGCCAGCTCCTTGCCCATCTGCGTCGAGCCCGTGGCCGAGACGAGAGGGATTCGCGGATCGTCGGCGAGCTGCACTGCCCGGTCGACGCCGCCGATCACGAGCTCCGCGAGACCCTCGGGCGCACCGCCGAACCGGTCGACCGCCCGCTCGAGCAGCGACATGCAGGCGAGCGCAGTGAGCGGAGTCCGCTCGGACGGCTTCCAGATCACGGGGTCACCGCAGACGAGCGCGAGTGCGGCGTTCCAGCTCCACACGGCGACCGGGAAGTTGAAGGCGCTGATCACGGCTACCGGGCCGAGCGGATGCCATGTCTCGGTCAACCTGTGCCCTGGTCGCTCGGACGCGATCGAGCGTCCGTAGAGCTGGCGCGAGAGTCCGACGGCGAAATCGCAGATGTCGATCATCTCCTGCACTTCGCCGAGGCCTTCCTGGGCGATCTTGCCGACCTCGAGCGTCACGAGACCGCCGAGTGCGTCCTTCTCTCGCCGCAGCTCCTCACCGAACAGGCGGACGAGCTCGCCGCGGTGTGGCCCGGGCAGGTCCCGCCAGGCTGCGAACGCCTGGGTGGCGCGCCCGATCGCGGCGTCGGTCGCTGCCGCGTCCGTGCGGGCGACCTGCGCGATCTCCTCGCCCGTGATCGGCGTGCGAACGACGAGGTCGCCGGTCTGAACCCGTTCAGCGTCGACGCCGAGTTGTTCGAGAAGCCCTCTTGCCTGATCCGCGGAGCTCAAACGGGTCAGATTCGCTCGATGGTGGGAATGAGGCGCCCGTCCTCGCTCACGGTGGCGTTCCACTGCTGGAATGTCGCGTCGAGATCCGAGATGTCCTGGCCCCGTTCGGCGACGCGAACCGGCTGCGATGACTCCGGGGAGACGCGGTACTGATACCAGGTGATGTCCCAGGCAAAGGTGAGAACCATCTCCGAGTTCACGCCCGAGAGTGGCGTAATCGACGCCTGCGGCTCACCAAGCGCTTTCGCCACGCCCGCGATCGTGCGCCGGAACTGCGTCGCGTTGAAGAGCTCCGCTGCCTCGACGAGGGCCATTTCGTCATCGCCGAGCCGGCGCAGGATCGGCTCGCTGACGACGGGCTCGACGACCTCGTCGCGCGCCCCGAGAAGCGACTGCCACATCGACTTCTGACGTCGGCGACGGGGCGCTTGCGGAAACAGCGGGGAAAGCGGGACGCCTTCTCGCGTCCACCCGTAGTGGAGTGCCGTATCGGAGCAGAGCGGACACACGTCCACGAACGTGCTGCCATCGCGCGAGTAGCGGAGCGCGTGCTCCCCCTGCAGGAGGGTGCGCTCGCACACGACGCAGGTTCGCGTGGCTGTGGTCTTGATCACTCGCATGGGCCGATCACTATAGCCCGGATGCAGGGATTTTTCAGGCGTGCGTGAGCTCGCGTGCCTTCTGTGTCTCCTCGATCACCTTCTGCGCGACGTGCGCGGGTACCTCGTCGTAGCGGAGAAAGTGCATCGAGTACTCGCCGCGACCGCCTGTGATCGAGGTGAGTGACTGCGCGTAGGTGAGCAACTCGGCCATCGGCACCTCGGCCTTGATTGTCGTCATCCCGGCCGCGGGCTCCATTCCGTGCAGCCTGCCGCGCCGGGAGTTCAGGTCGCCGTTGACCGAGCCCACCGTCTCGTCGGGAACGGTCACATCGAGCTCCATGATCGGCTCGAGCAGCACGGGCGTCGCCTTCGCGTACGCCTCCTTCCATGCCATCGACCCGGCAATCCTGAAGGCCATCTCGGATGAATCGACGTTGTGGTACGAGCCATCCACGAGGCGAACACGAACGCCCTGGACGGGTGCTCCCGCGAGCTCGCCGTGCGCCATTGCCTCCTGGATCCCCTTGTCGACGGCGGGGCGGAAGCTCTGCGGGATCACGCCTCCGACGATCTTGTCGACGAACTCGTAGCCGACGCCCCCCTCGATCGGCTCGATCACGATGTGGCAATCGCCGAACTGTCCGCGGCCACCGGTCTGCTTCCTGTAGCGACCGTGAGCCCGAGCCTCGGATCGGATCGTCTCGAGATACGGCACGCGTGGTGGGTGCAACTCGATGTCGACGGCGAAGCGTCGCTTCGCGCGCTCGAGCGCTACCTCGACGTGCATCTAGCTCATCCCGGAGAGGATCTCCTCTCCCGTCTGCTGATCGCGATGAAGTCGGAGGGTCGGATCCTCTTCGGCCAGCCGGCGAATCGCGGCCGCCACCTTCTCCTCCTCTCCCTTCGTCCTCGGCGTGATTGCGAAGTTCATGACGGGCTCGGGGAAGACGATCTCGGGCAGCTCGGCACCGATCTCCCGATCGGTCAGGAGGTCGCCGGTGCGAACGTCCTTGAGCTTCGCAACGGCACCGAGATCTCCCTCGCCGAACTCCTTGACCCCGGTGTGCTCCTTGCCCTGGAGTTGCAGAAGCGTTCCCATCCGCTCCTTCGCATGGCCGCGCGCGTCGACGAGCGTCGTGTCCGCCGTGACCGAGCCACGGAGGACCCGGAAGAGGTTGATCCGGCCCGCGAACGGATCAGCGAGCGTCTTGAAGACGAACGCGGCGGTA
>JANOFZ010000438.1:0-1705 GCA_031413935.1 Thermoleophilia bacterium
CACCGAGAGCTCGAGGTGCTCGTCGAGGGTGTCCTCGAGCTTCGTGTGCGAGAGACCCCGCAGGCTCTGCACGAACATCATCACCGTTGGAACTCCGGCGCGTGCGATCTCGGCCGCATCGTGGAGTGGGCCCGAGGGCAACCGATGGGAGACACCTGCAATCTCACGGCAGGCGTCGTCGCAGAAGTCGATCAGCGTCTCGTCGAAGAGGATCGGCTCGATGCTCCAGATCTTCGCCCAGCTGACCTCGATGTTCTCCTCGGCAGCGAATCGCTCGCTCGCCTCCTGCGCCTGCCGCAGCATCTCGGCGAGGCTCGTGGCGTCGAGGTGGCGCTGATCGAGCAGCTGCTCTGCCGTCTCCACCACCGAGGTGACGATTCCCGGTCGGCAGACGACGCCACCCGACGTACAGACGGCACCGTTACCGACGCGGGCCGCGATGTCCCTGATCTCGAGCGCAAGCTTCGCCGCACCCGCGAGCGCATCGCGGCGCCGATCCATCGGTGTCGAGCCCGCGTGGGCCGCCTGTCCCGTCCACGTGATCCGCCAGCGCTCGACGCCGTACGTCCCGAGCACGGCCCCGAGGGGGATGCCCATGGTCTCGAGGACAGGACCTTGCTCGATGTGGAGCTCGAGGTACGCGACGGCCGACGCGAGTTGCGCGTGTGCGTCGAGCGCGTGATCGAGGTCGACGCCGCAGGCTGCGAGCGCATCGGGGAGGGAGACGCCGTCGAGGTCGGTGAGGCGGCGCAGCTCCTCCTGGTCGCGCATCGAGCCGGCTGCGGCCGAGGAGCCGAGGAGCGAGCGCCCAAAACGCGACCCCTCTTCGTCGGCCCAGTTGACGAGCCGCACGGTGATCGGCGGAGTACCCTCCTCGGCGATCCGTCGCAGTACCTCGGCACCCGCGACGACGTTGAGGCTACCGTCGAGCCAGCCACCGTTTCCCACCGAATCGATGTGGCCGCCGATGAGGACTGCGCGGTCTGCGTCGCCGCGGAGCGTCCACCAGTCGTTGCCCGCGGCGTCGCGCTCGCGCTCGACCGGGAGCCCGTCGAGCAGGCCGTCCAGCCACGCCCGTGCAGCGTTCCAGGTGTCGCTCCAGGCGACCCGCTGGGCTCCGTTTTCGTCCCCCGTCAGCTCCTGCAGCTCTCGTAGCTGCCGGACGACGCGTGCGGGATCGAGTGCCATTGGCCCGAGCCTACCTCGCGCGTGACGGGAGTTCCAGCAGGCAGGCGGACTCCGACTGTGGTACGGAATACCCGTTGTGATCAACGTGCTCAAACGCGTCGCGATCGGAATCGCGGTGCTCGTCGGGGTGTGCGCCCTCTACACGGGGTATCGCGAGCTCTTTCTCGCTACCGGGTGGACATGGCCGTTCGAGGTCGACGACATCACGTTGCCGTCCCTCCCGTCGATCGTCGGGGCACTGTTCGATCCCGTCCAGGAGGATGGCGAGCTGCTGATCTCGCTCCTCTTCAAGGCGGCGCTCTTTACCGCCAAGGAGGCGTTCGTCGGGTTCGTGATCGGCACCATCGTCGGCTTCTCCCTCGGCGCTGTGATCGCACGGTTCCAGATGCTCCAGCGGGGTTTGATGCCATACGTCGTCGGCTCGCAGACGATCCCGATCCTTGCCATCGCACCGATCGTCGTCGTTGGCCTCGGCAGCCTCTCGATCGCCGGCTGGACGCCGACCGACTGGATGCGC
>JANOFZ010000439.1:0-6891 GCA_031413935.1 Thermoleophilia bacterium
GTGACGGAGGCCATGTTCGCGGCCGAGCTGGAGCCGATCACGCTCATCACCGAGTCGAAGGTGACCGGGATCGAATAGGCCGCCAGGAACACGCAGATCACGCCGACCTTGGCGGCGTAGCTGCCGATCTGCGGCAGCAGAGCCCGCGTTGCGTACGCCTTGGGATGAACGAGGATCTCGGCGCCCTGCTTCGCCTTTTCCCACGTCTTCTTCAGCCAGCGCCAGCAGATCCGCACGGCGATCACGATCAAGAACGCCCCACCCACGAGCATCAGCAGCGCGAGGGCACCGTGGTCGCGGAACCACCCGAGCTCGACATCGAATGCCTCGCCAGCCTCGAGGAAGAGGTACAGGTAGACGAAGCCACCCACGACCGTGAAGAAGATCTTGTTGACCATGTAGGCGGCCAGGATCCCCGGGAACGTCGAGCCAGGGATGATCGCGAGGAACATCAGCAGCGTCACGAAGGTGCCGATGTTCGCGGGCAGGAAGTTGTTCATCGAGACGCCGACCGCATACGAGGTGATGATCGGCCACAGCTGCGCGCGGCCCGGGTAGGCGTACGAGAGGATCCCGTAGTAGGCGAGCCCGTTCAGCGACGTCTGCAGGATCTGCAACACCCCCGCGAACACCAGGTACTGAACCGGGACGTCCTTGATCTGCGTCCAGACGCTGTCCAGCCAGCCGATCACATCGACCCCGAGCAGGCGGAGGACGACCACCAGCACGAGCAGGCCCGCGAGCCAGCAGCCGATCTTCACGAACCGGCGCTTCCGCGACCGATCGTGGAACGGGGTGGCTGTCGCTACGACGCTATGCACCGATCCACCTCGGGCGAGGTCTCATCAGCGGAGCATAGTCTGGTGACCGGGCGACACATGATCACGCCCCGTCGACCGCCGTGGCTCGACCGCCCGCGTGCACGGGCGGCCTTCTCCATCGTCAGCACGGACGCGACGACGCTTCGCGGCAACCGACCCGTCTCGTACCCTTCCACTCGATGAGCTGGGGCCTGGCCTTCCGCGTTCGGCAGACCCTCAAGGGGAGCCTGTGGGTCTTGCCGCTGATCGGCGGCCTTGCGGGATACGTGCTCAGCGCGGCGAGTGTTCGATTCGAGGACTCGACGCACGCTCCGTCGGGGTGGGACTATGCGCCGCAGACGGCGCTGACTGCTCTGACGACGGTCGCCGGGGCCTCGGTCGGATTGATCGGCTTCGTCGTGACAGTGAGCGTGCTCGTCGTGCAGATGGCGACCGGAACCTTCTCCGCCCGGTACATGCGGCTCTGGTACCGGGACACCGTCCTCAAGGCGACGCTCGCGGTGCTTATGGGCACGCTGGTGTTCTCGTACACGTTGATCCGCCGGATCGACGAGGCCGTTCCCAGCCTCGGCGTGTCGATGGCCGGATTCCTGCTCAGCGCCGGACTCGTCCTGTTCCTGATCTTCCTCGACCGCGTTCTTCACCGGCTGCGGCCTGTCAAGGTGGCCTCGCTCGCCGCGCGCTCGGGGCGCGCGGCGCTTCGGTCGACGGTCGAGCTTGCGAGTACCCGACGTCGGTCCGGCGCCGAGGCCGAGCTACAGGCCGTTCTCGCGCAAGAGCCGACGCTCGTGGTGCGTAGCAAGACGTCCGGTGCGCTCCAGGCGATCGATGACGAGGGACTACTCGCGTGGGCGACCCACCACGACGCGGTGATCGTCTTGCGGCACGGGGTCGGCGACTTCGTCTCCTCGGATGCCGTGCTGCTCGAGGTGTACGGGACGGCAGTCTTTCCGAGGGTCGCCGAGCGGCGTCTCGCCGGCAGGCTCGCACTCGGAATCGAACGGACGATCGATCAGGATCCCGCCTTCGCGCTCCGGATCCTCGTCGACGTCGCGATCAGGGCGCTTTCACCCGCAGTTAACGACCCAACGACTGCAGTGCAGGTGATCGATCACCTCGAGGACACGCTCGGGCTGATCGGAAGGACGCCCGGTCTCGACGGGCGTTGGGAGTACCGCGACGACAAGGGCAAGCTCCGACTCGTGATGCCTGCCCACCGGTTCGAGGACTATCTCTCCCTCGGCGTCACCGAGATCCGGATCTATGGCAGCTCGTCGATCCAGGTGATGCGACGGCTACGTGCGGCCCTCCTCGAGCTCGAGCTGTCGGTGCTTCCCGAGTACGCCGCTACCGTCATTGCCGAGCGCGAGCGGCTCGAACTGACCGCCACGGGAGCGTTTGGTGACACGCCTGACGCCGCTCGGTCGTTGCAGTCCGATAGGCAGGGAATCGGTGGCCCACCGCGGCTCGACGATCCATCGACTCGTGCCAACGACCGGCGCGTCTCGTAGGCTTCACCGGTGTCCGTCGCGCTCGCGCTCATCGCAGCCTTCCTCTTTGCAGTTGCGGCCGACCCGACGGGCCAGCCCGTCGCGGCTGCGTAGGGCAGGGCGGCTAGATGCCAATGAGTGAGTCCCGAGCATCGACGCCACTGGTCGACCCTCTCGTTCGCGACGTCAGAGCTCCTCGCGCAGCGGGTGTAGCCGGCCTCCTCTTCGCGGCCCTGTTCATCGGCTCCATCCTCCTCGTCCGGGGGCAGCCTGCTGCGGAGAGCAGCACCGCGGAGATCGCCGAGTGGTACCTCCGGGGCGACTCCAAGCGTGTAGCGCTCGTCAGCCTCTACCTCGCGCCGTTCGCGGGCATCGCGTTCCTCTGGTTCATTGCGGTGATCCGGAGTCACGTCGGTGACCGGGAGGATCGGTTCTTCGCGACCGTCTTCCTCGGGAGCGGCCTGCTCTTCGTGGCGATGCTGTTCGCCGCCGCCGCCGCTGCGGGTGCTCCACTCCTGGCGGTGAAGTTTCAGGGTGCGCCGCTCCCGAGCCCCGATGCGATCGGGCTTGCACGCGCACTCGCGTACACGTTCCTCTACGTGTACGGCGTCCGTGCGGCCGCAGTGTTCATGATCTCCGTTTCGATGCTGGCGCTGCGCACAGGGAGCCTCCCCCGCTGGCTCGTGATCGTCGGCTTCGTGGTCGCGGTGATCATGCTCTTCAGCGTCTCGTTCTTCAAGTTCGTGGTGCTGCTCTTCCCCCTCTGGGTGGCCGCGGTGAGCATCGTGATCCTGTTCACGGCCCGTCCACTCGAGGCCGAGCAGGCGCAGCCGGCCGGTAGTGGTTGATCGAGAGCTCGGTCGATCTGCCGAGAGTCGGGTGCGCCGGAGCGGCCGAAACGTCGAGGCCGTCGCGCGGCACCGTTACGCAACGGCCTCGAGTCGGGGCTCGGTTACTGGTCTAGGCCATATCTGTCTTTGCTCTCGTTCCACCGCGCCGTCAACGCGTAGAGCACGATCACGTTCAGCGTCACTCGAACAGTCGGCGACTGCCCATCCGGCGACAACAGGAATACGGTTGGTCATCGATTAGACTCACCGTGGACACCGGACATTGACATTTGTGCCGTCCTCAGCGGGGACGGCTCGATACGACCGCGATCAGCGCCGCGTTCGAAGGCGGAAACGAAGGGAAGGGTTGACGAATGAGTTCCAGTGACGAGGATCTGACGATGGACACGACCGACACCCAGCACGACGAGGAAGCGCAGCACCAGGATGAAGGGCACAGCGACGGGGGAGCGCCGGTAAAGCGCACGGCGGTCGGCGGCCGAGTCGAGCACTTCACGGTTGCCGAGCGCACGGCGCGCGGCAAGGCGACACGCGCCGAGGTATCGCGGAGGTCACACGGTGACTGGGAGCCGGCGGCACATCGTCCCGACCCGGTCGAACTGCTCGAGGAGCAGGCAAAGAGCCGCGTGCCCGAGCTCGTGCCGATCCGCTATGGCCGCATGCTCGTCTCCCCGTTCACCTTCTATCGCGGCGCCGCCTATCTGATGGCGTCAGATCTTGCCATTGGGCCACGCACGGCACTTCACACGCAGCTTTGCGGTGACGCGCACCTTTCGAACTTCGGCGGCTACGCGGCGCCCGACCGCGCCCTCGTCTTCAGTCTCAACGACTTCGACGAGACGCTCCCCGGACCGTTCGAGTGGGACGTGAAGCGGCTCGTCGCCAGCTTTGCGGTCGCGGGCCGAGATCGCGGCTTCGACGAGAAGCAGCGAGAGGCGATCAACCTCGAGGTCGGCCGGTCGTACCGCGAAAGCATTCGCGACTTTTCGGCGATGGGGAATCTTCCGCTCTGGTACAAGCGAATCGACATCGACGAGCTGATGGCCGAGATCCGTCGCCAGGCCGCGGGGCAGGACATGAAGGCGACCATGAAGCGGATGGAAACAAATGTCGCCAAGGGTCGCACGAAAGACAGCATGAAGGCGTTCGGCAAGCTGACGACGATCGTCGACGGCGAGCCGAGGATCACGGGCGACCCGCCGTTGATCGTCCCGATTGAGGATGTTGCGGGCGATCAGGTAGATCGTCTCCACGAGTTCCTGCACGGTGTCATCC
Source organism: Thermoleophilia bacterium (assembly GCA_031413935.1). Taxonomy (GTDB): domain Bacteria; phylum Actinomycetota; class Thermoleophilia; order Gaiellales; family Gaiellaceae; genus Gaiella. The sequence continues at coordinate 4,438 of JANOFZ010000439.1, forward strand.
GCTCGTACCGCCGTACGCTCGCCGGCGACCGGCGGAAGCTCCTCGAGCGCTACCGGTACGTCCACGCGGCACGGAAGGTCGTCGGTGTCGGCAGCGTCGGCACACGAGCATGGATCTGCCTGCTCCTCGGGCGGGATGACGACGATCCGTTGTTCCTCCAGTTCAAGGAGGCGCAGCAGTCCGTGCTCGAGCCTTTCCTCGGGCGCAGCGAGTTCGCGAATTCCGGCCAGCGGGTGGTCGAGGGCCAGCGTTTGACGCAGGCCGCGAGCGACATCATGCTGGGCTGGATCAAGATCGAGGGTGTCGACGGGGTCAAGCGTGACTTCTACATCCGCCAGCTCTGGGACTCGAAGATGTCCGCGGCGGTCGAGCTCCTCGAGCCTCGAGGGCTCGGTATCTACGCTCGGATCTGCGGTACCGAGCTCGCGCGCGCGCACGCACGAGCCGGCGACGGGGTCGCGATCGCCGGGTATCTCGGCGGCGGCGACACGTTCGACCGCGCCATGGCCCGGTTCGCAGAGGCCTACGCGGATCAGAACGAGAAGGACTACGCGGCCCTGAAGACCGCAGTCGAGGTCGGCCGCGTCAGCGCCGAGTTCGGGCTGTAGGAGCGTTCGATGCCAGGCTTCAGGCCTGGCGTCGAGCTATCGCCTACTCTTGTCCCATGCATATCTTCCCTCTCTCCAAGCGCTCCTTCCTCGCCGCGACGGTCGCTGGCGCCGCTCTCCTCGCCGCCGGCTGCGGGGACTCGAGCGACAGCAGCAGTAGTACCGATACCTCTCCGACGACCGAGTGGGCCGACGGCCTCTGCTCGGCGATCACCACCTGGACGACGTCGATCACCTCGATCGTCGACCCCATCAAGAGTGGCGATATCTCCGAGGACTCGCTGACGACCGCCGTCGACGACGCGAAGAGCGCGACGGAAACGTTGACCTCGGATCTCGAGGGACTCGGCACGCCAGACACCGAGGCGGGCCAGAAGGCGAAGGACACGGTCGACAAGCTCTCGACCGATCTCAAGACCGAGATAGCGACGATTGAGAGCGAGCTCGACGGCGCCTCCGGGATCGCCGGGTACATCGCTGTGGCCCCCGCGATCGCCACGTCACTCGGGAAGATGGGAACGGACGTCACCTCGACGATTACCACCCTCCAGGGTCTCGACGCGAAGGGTGAGCTCGAGAGTGCATTCAACGACGCGTCGAGCTGCAGCGACCTGACAGGGAGTTAGTTCTTTGCCGTGAGGCGTCGCGACTATCTCGGCCCGGTTCTCTGCGGCCTCGGCGCGGCGTGCATGCTCGCTGCGCTCGCCGTCGACCTCAACAGCACGGCGGCCAAGGTCTTGATGGCTTCGGCCGCGATCCTGTTCGTTCCAGGCGCCTACATTACGCTTGCGCTCGTACGGAGAATTGCAGGTCCTCCCCGGTGATCCCGCGGATCAGAGTGGTGCTCCTCGGAGCGTTTGCCCTGGCGATGCTCGCATCGTCGGCCACGGCCGGGTCTCCACCGGTCGTCGTCATCGACCCCGGGCACGACCTCCGGGCCAACCTTCAGACGGAGCCGATCGGGCCGGGCTCGGGGACAAGGAAGATCAAGGATGGCGGTGGCACGAGCGGCGTCGTCTCGGGAACGACGGAGGCACAGCTCAACCTCGCGATCTCGCTGACGGTACGGGCGCTCCTCGAGCGGGCGGGTGTTCGCGTTGTGATGACGAGAACCCGCACGGCGGGCACGAGCGTCGGCAACGTCGCCCGCGCCGGGATCGCGAACCGCGCAGGCGCGGCTCTGTTCCTGCGCATCCACGCCGACGGCGCATCGTCGTCCAGCGCGCGTGGCTCGCACACGCTGTATCCGGCGCTCCGTCCAGGTTGGACGGACGACATCTACGCACGCAGTCGCACTGCGGCTCAGTCAGTGCAGCGGGAGCTCGTCCGGTCGCTCGGATTCCCCGACAGGGGCCTCCAGGAACGCGCCGACTTCACGGGCTTCAACTGGGCCGACGTGCCGACGATTCTCGTCGAAGTCGGGTTCATGACGAACGCGACGGAGGATCGTGCACTCGCGACCGAGGCGCACCGGGCAAAGGCTGCGCGTGGGATCTGTCGCGGCACGCTGGTGTTTCTCGGCCGCCCCGCATCAGGGTGCCGAGCGGGCCGCTAGCGGGCGTGCCAGGCCGCGAGGAGCTCCGCCTCGCGTTCCGGCTCGAGCCCGATCCCCGGTACGACCTCGGTGTACACAAGCGTCGCCGCCACCGTGTCCTCGATCGGCCTGAACGTCAACCCGGCGCCGATCGCCTTCGAGACATCGACACGGGCCCAGGCGACCCACTCCGGGTCGTCCGCCCAGAGCGGGAGCTCGTTCTCGATTCCCTGGGCGGTGAGGAAGGCGTCATCGATCACCTCGACATTCAGGTCGGTGTCGCTCGCACTCGCGGCCGCCTCGACGAGGTCG
>JANOFZ010000440.1:0-5415 GCA_031413935.1 Thermoleophilia bacterium
ACCGACGAGGATCCACTGCACATCGCCGAGCAGAAGACGGCCGAACATCGGTTCCGGCCGCCGCTCGACATCGTCGACGGCGCGGCGCGCATCGTCGACCCGATCATCGACGGCACGAACACGGGAAGTCATATGTGGGGCAAGTTCCTCAAGGACTACAAGCCGACGGACTGGTAGCGCGGCTACCGTGGCAGCGTGAACCCTCGGACATCGACAGACGCGCTCGTCGAGGCGGTTGGAGGTCTCGCCGATGCGGCGATCGACCGCGTGCTCCTGACCGGCGAGCGCGTGACCTCGGCAGCCGAAGGTCGACGCCTCCTCTCGGGCGAAGCCGACACGGAGGCGCTCACGGACAACATCCAGCGCGTGGTCGTTCTTTCGGTCCCGGTGATCCGGATGCTCGCCCACGGGGCGCGGTTCACGCGCGTCCCCTGGGTGATGGTCGCATCGACGACGGTCTCAGTGGGTATCGCGATCCGGACGGGCGTTCGTGAACTGCAGGTGATCGCGGCGCTCGTCGCCCACCGCCTCGAGTCTGCTCACGGCTCCCCGCCGGACCCGGCACTCGTCAAGAGAGTTGCCGTCGAGGTCTATCTCGATCCGAAGCATGCCCCGGATCTCAGCGGCGACCGACTCCGTCTCGTCCGGCTGACGCGAAAGTGGATCGTCAGCGGCGCGTTCGGGCGCAACACGTCGAAGCAGGCCACGAAGGCGCTCGGCGCGGCCGAGAAACTCGACGGACAGACCCTGCGCGACCGCTGGGCCGCCCGTTGACCCGGGTGTGCGTGATCGGTGCAGGACTCGCCGGGCTCGCAGCCGCGGATGCTCTCGCGGCGGAAGGACTGGACGTCGACGTCCTCGAGGCGCGCGATCGCGTCGGTGGGCGGGTGTGGTCGGAGCGCCTCGAGACCGGCGCCCTGATCGAGCGCGGCGGGGAGTTCATCACCCACGGGTACACGGCTACCGAGCGCCTTGCCGAACGGCTCGGGTGCGAGCTCATCGGGATGGGCATCCGCTACCCGGATCGTCGGCTTCATCCCGACCCGGGGATCGACCGCGACGCGGCCCTCGCGGCTGCTGGGGTGGTCGAGCGCGAGGCAGCGCTGCACCCCGGTCGCGCGGCAGTCGACGTTCTCGCGGAAACCGTTTCCGACCCGGCGATCCGCGAGCTGTTCGCGAGCCGCGTGCAGAGCGCGACGGCCCACCCGATCGACGATCTGGAAGCTGGCTTTCTCCTCGGCGTCTCGTACCTGATGCACAACGAGGAGTGCCGCAGGGTCGCAGGCGGGAATCAGGAGCTCGCTCGCCGGATGGCTTTGCGCCTCGGTGACAGCGTCCGTCCGCGGACGCCCGCACTTGCGATCCGCCATGGCGCTGCGGACGTCAGCGTCTCGACAGCGGGTGGCGAGCTCGAGGCGGACGTCGTGGTCGTGGCGATTCCGGTCACGCTCCTCCGTGCGCTCCCGTTCGACCCGCCGCTCCCCGCTGCGACGGCGGCTGCGATCGCAGCAGTGAGAATGTCGGTCGCCGCCAAGCTCGCCGTTCCGCTCCGCTCCCCTGCGGCCGCCGACGCGGTGATGTCGGTGCCGGGGCGATTCTGGGCCTACACGACACCCTGCGACGAGATCGGCAGCCGCACGGTTGGCTCGTGGGCCGGCTCGGCACCCGTCGTCGCAGCCCTCGAAGCAACCGACGGACCGGAGACGTGGATCGGTGAGATCGCCGCGCTCTGGCCCGAGCTCGAGCTCGACGCCGCCGGCGCGACCGTCACCACCTGGCTCGACGACCCGTGGGCGCAGGGAGCGTACTCGGTGCTCATGTCACGCGACGAAAACGAGCCGTCTCCTCTGAGCGAGCCCGTCGGCCGCGTCGTCTTCGCGGGCGAGCACACCTCACCCGACTGGAGCGGCACGATCGAAGGCGCTCTCCGGAGCGGTGAGCGCGCGGCAGCCGATGTCCTTCGGCTCTATCCCGGCGTTGCGTAGTTCGGCATGCCCGTGACATCGAACATCACACAGGCTTCGTCCCCGACGATCCACGCGTCGTGCCCGGGGGCGATGTAGACGACGTCGCCCGGTCCACATTCGGCCTCGGTGCCGTCGTCCATGCGCACGACCATCCTTCCCTGCATGACGACGCCCGTGTGGGCGGCCTGGCACGAGTCCGTGCCCGCGATCGGCTTCACGTGTGACGACCAACGCCAGCCCGGCTCGAACACCCCCCGTCCGATCGTCGTCCCACCGACCGTGACGAGGTCGACGCGCCCCATCGCGTCGTTGAACTCTCGGGTCTCGTCCGGGCTCTCGAAGCGCTTCGACTCGAGATCGGCCATCGTTACCTCCTGTCTCGGGGAACTTCCAGTCTGCGCCGATCTCGTTCTCGTGTCAACGGGTACATGCTGTGATCGGCATTTGTCGACGTCGCCGCCCGCATGCGATACGCTCGTGCCCTGCCTCCTGAGCGCAGTCCTGCCTCCCGAGTGAAAGGGTGCGGCCATGAAGACGCTTTACATCTCCACTGCAGGTGCCGCGGATCCGACACGGGCCTCGATTCCACTCCACGTGGCCGTCAACGGGTCGATCGAGGTCGGCCACGAGACGGCCATCGCGCTCATCGGCGATGCTGCCGAGCTGCTCTCAGAGGAGACCGCGAACAGCCTCGAGGGCATTGGCATCGCGCCGATCCGGGAATTGCTCGCGAAGCTCCTCGAGCACGACGTCCCCATCTTTGTCTGAAAGGGTTGCGCCGTCGCCCGTGGGGCGACCGATGACGACCTTGCCCGTGTGCACGGAACGTGGGCATCACCGCCCGACGTCGCCCGGCTCATCGAGGAATACGATCGCGTCCTGACGTTCTGACGAGGATCGAGTTGGCAGTCGATGGTTGAGAGGTATCCCGGAACCACGTCCGCCTACGGCTGGCGGGACTTCGATCAGGAGGTCGTCGAAGGCCTCGTCGAGAACGACTCGCGGTTCATCAATCGGCGCGTGGGTGGGTGGATTGCGTGCCCTCTGGTCGGTCACTACGACACCCGGCTCGCGTGGAAGGAGGACAACTTCAAGAAGGGCAGCGTTCCCGCCGGCGATCCGCCCGTGAGCTTTCGCGCCGCACCGACCTATGTGCTCGAGCGCCCGCTCGACAACGTCATCGCTGGACGCGCGCTGATCGGCGACGCCGTCGCGGGGCGATGGGGCAATCCCGAGGCGACCCGGTTCGGAAACGAGTCGAGCGAGGGTGCGCTCGTCTGGAACGTCTTCCGCACGCTCCAGGAAGCGGGGCGCCTCAGCGCCGCCGCCGTGGCGCTCGCCGGACTCGAGCCCACGGCAGAGCCTGAGCTCTTCTTCTGGGGCAGGCGAATTACGCTCGACGCGGCGCCGGTCTGGGACGACCTCGCCGCGACGCTCGCGGGGCTCGAGCCGGACGTGACGCAGCACGTCGAGCCGGACGTCTGCCTGCGCGTGCCGGGCTTCGGGTGGGTCATCATCGAGGCGAGCTTTGGCCCGAGCTCGGACGCATTCGACAACCCCGACCGAGTCGAGACATTCCTCGAGCAGTACGCCGCCCCGCGCCCCGGGCTCTTCGCGGACGAGACGATCCGGACGACCCGACTCCGGGACATCCCACCACTCCTCCTGCGGACGATCGCCATCGCCCACTCGCTCAAAACGGACGGCGAGCAGGCGCTCGTGATCGCACTCGTACGGGAGAGCGACACCGCCGACGTCGAGCGGAGAATCGGCCGTTGCCTTGCCGAAACAGCCGACGTGGGCTTCCGCCGTGCCACCTGGGAGTCGCTCTACCGGGCGCTCGACCCGGCCGATCCCTCCCTCGGGTCGCTCCGCCGATATCTGGAGGAGAAGAGCTTCGGGCTCCGCCCCGCGTTTGCGCTCCAAGACGATGACGCGGAAGACGTGTCCGCCTAGTAAGGCGCGAGGGGTGAAGGGTGAGCTTCAGCCTGACCCGAAGCTCAGTCCGGGCTCGAGCGCCGGACTCAAAGGCTTACACGGGCGGGTGAGGCTGAAGCCTCACCCCTCTCGGCCCAGTCGCCGTAGAGGCCGGTGTAGGCACCACCCAGCGCCATCAGCTCCGCGTGCGTGCCCTGCTCGACGATCTGGCCGTGGGCGAGCACAACGATGAGATCGGCGCTCTGGATCGTCGATAGCCGGTGTGCGATCACAAAAGCCGTTCGCCCTGCGAGGAGCTTCTGCAACGCGCGCTCGATCACCCGCTCGGTGCCGATGTCGACCGACGAGGTCGCCTCGTCGAGAATGAGAATGCGCGGATCGGCGAGAAGCGCGCGCGCAAACGCGATGAGCTGGCGCTGCCCCAGTGAGAGCCGGAAACCGCGCTCACCGAGCTGCGTCTCGTACCCGTTCTCGAGCTCGCGGATCCAGGCGTCGGCGCCGACCGCAGTCGCCGCCTGCTGGATCTCCCCCATCGTCGCGCCGGGTCGGGCGAACGCGATGTTCTCGGCGACCGTCCCGGCGAACAGGAACCCCTCCTGCGGCACGACGCCGAGCTGCCGGCGCAGCGACTTCTGCTCGACCTCCCGGACGTCGTGCCCGTCGATCGTGATGCGTCCTTCGCGCACGTCGTAGAAGCGCGCGATCAGCTTCGCGATCGTCGACTTCCCGGCACCGGTCTGACCGACGAGCGCCACAGCCGTTCCGGCCGGAACGTCAAGGGTGATCCCGTGGAGCACCTCGGGGAGCGACCCGTAGCCGAACCTCACATCGTCGAAACGAACATGCCCGTCGATCCGGGGGAGAGCGAGCGCGGCCGGAGCGTCGACGATCTCCGGCTCCTCGTCGAGCACCTCGACGATCTTGTCGAGCGCCGCTGTCGCGGAGAGGAACGTGTTGTAGAGCTGGGAGAGCTGCTGCACCGGGTCGAAGAAGTTCGCGAGGTAGAGGAAGAAGGCGAGCAGCGTCCCGATCGTGACCTGATCGTTGACGAGCAGGTAGCCGCCGTAGCCCAGCACGATCGCGGTCGCGAGCGACGCGAGGAAGACGACGGCTGGGAAGTAGAGGCCGTTGAGCACGATCGTCTCGTAGTTCGCGTCCCGATAGCGGCTGTTGATGCCGCGGAAGCTCGACTGGTTGCGTGGCTCGCGAGCGTACGACTGCACCACTCGCATGCCGGCGATGTCCTCGGCGAGCGTCGCCGTGACGAGGCCGATGCGCTCCCGTACTCGGCGGTAGGCGCGGTTCGAGCGAACGCGGAACCACACCGTCGCAAACGCCATGAGCGGGATCACCGAGAGGGTCGCCAGGGCAAGCCGCCAGTCGAGCACGAAGAGCACAACCGCTGTGCCGACGAGCAGCATCACGTTCTGCACGAGCGAGGTGACGCCGTCGGTGATCAGCGTGTCGAGCGCCTCGACGTCGTTCGTGATCCGGCTGACGATCGCCCCTG
>JANOFZ010000441.1:0-5647 GCA_031413935.1 Thermoleophilia bacterium
TCTCGTACTCATCGACAAGCTCGACGATCTCGTCCACAACTCGAAGGCCGTGCCCCTGACCGACCAGGTGCGGATCGACCGCGAGGAGATCTACGACATCCTCGACCAGATGCGCGCCACGATCCCCGAGGAGATCAAGCAGGCCCGCTGGATCGTCAAGGAGCGGCAGGAGATGCTCGCCGAGGCGAAGCGCGAGTGTGACCGCCTGATCGGCGAGGCGCGCGAACAGGCCGTCCGCGAGGCGTCACAGACCGAGATCGTGAAGATCGCCGAGCGGCAGGCTCAGGACATCGTGGACGACGCCCGCAGGCAGGCGCGCGAGACACGGCTCGAGATGGAGGACTGGGCAGACGGGATCCTCTCGACGCTCGAGGTCAACCTCGACAAGTTCCTCGTTGCTGTCCGTCGTGGCCGGGAGCGACTGCACGAGCGCTCGCAGGAATCGGTGATGTCCGGGATCGGCCCGATCGACCCGATCGGCCCGGCGTCGGACGACGACTCGTACGTGTAGGGGCGACGCACACGCTTGCGCGTCTGCGTCGCCCGCGCTTTGCCGCTTCATTTACCCCGGATCTTTCATCTGGCGCGCGCGTTGCACCCCCGCACCGAGGTCCTGCCAGATGAAAGATTCGGGCTAGGCTGAGACGATGACCACGTACCCTCTCCGCCGTCTACGGCTACGGCTCGGTGACGAGCACCAAGAAGCCGTCGCGATATCGCTACAGCCATTCGATCTCGGTGGCGAGCGCTATCTCCCGGTTCCAGCTGCGGTCGACGCGACGTTCGAGGTTCAGCGGGCCGTCAGCGGCGACGTCTTCCGGCTGATCTTCGAGTCGCGCCTCCACGGCCCCTGCATGCGCTGCCTGCAGGACGCCGTAGCCGACGTCGAGGTCGATGCGCGCGAGTACCACGAGACCGCTGACGGAGCACCTGCGGACATGCGATCGGAGTACGTCGTCGAGGGAGAGCTGCAGCTCTCGCAGTGGGCGCGAGATTCGATCGCGACGGCTCTTCCCGCCCAGATCCTCTGTCGACGAGACTGCGCCGGGCTTTGCATGGTCTGCGGCAAGGATCTGAACGACGAGCCCCACACGCACGAGGAGACCGTGGCTGATCCTCGCTGGGCGGCGCTCGAGGCGTTACGCGACGAATGACGGAGCTGACGCCGCGTGCCCGAATCGTGCTCGTCGACCATGGCAGGCTCGCCCTGATCAAGCGCGTGCGCGACGGAAGAACGTACTACCTCTTCCCCGGGGGCGGGGTGGAGGAGGGGGAGACGCCGCCGGAGGCGGCCAGGCGCGAGGCGTTCGAGGAGCTCGGCGTCGAGGTCGAGCTCGGCCCGCTCGTCCACGAGGAGTCGTTCGGGGGCACGATCTTCTTCTACTACGACGCGTGGATCGTCGGCGGTAGCTTCGGCACCGGGAGCTGGCCCGATCACGCCCTTCTCACGAACCGCGAGCGAGAGAAGAGTGGCACCCACGAGCCTGTCTGGATTCCACTCGACGAGCTGCGGGGGTTGGACATCCGGCCACGTGCGCTCGGCGATCTGCTTGCGATCTGACGTCTGCGCGTGGTAGCCTCGGTGAGGCGCTCTTGCGCCACTCCGATGACTGACTGAGGCCCCACTCACGTTCTCTCGCCGCCCCGCGTCGTGCTCACGCGCCCCGCTCGCGGCTGTCTCATGTCGGAGGTTCTCATGCGTCTTCAGCTCGTCGATGTCGTTCGTCAACACGGCTCCCACGTCGTCCTCGATGCAATCACGCTCCAGGTCGGCCCTGGAACGAGGCTTGGCCTCGTCGGCCCGAACGGCTCGGGAAAGTCGACAATCCTCAGGATTATCGCCGGCCTCGAGGAACCGGATGCCGGCACCGTCGTGCGCGATCCGTCGACGCTGACGGTCGGATATCTCCCGCAGGTGCACGGCTTCCTGGCCGGCGAGTCCGTACGCGGCTTCCTCGCGCGACGAACCGGTGTCTCGGCTGCTGACCGATCGCTCTCGGAGGCCGCCGAGGAACTGGCTCAGGGCGTTGACGCGGCCGATCGCTACTCCACGGCGCTCGATCGCTTTCTCTCGCTGGGCGGTGGCGATCTCGACGTCCGGGCGGCCACCGTTCTCGCTGACCTCGGGGTTCCGGTAGCGCTCGATCGCCCCGCGGAGCGGCTCTCGGGCGGCGAGTCGGCCAGGCTCGCATTGGCGGCGATCCTGCTCTCGCGGTTCGATGTGCTCCTCCTCGACGAACCAACGAACGATCTCGACTTCGACGGGCTCGAGCGGCTGGCGCGATTCGTCGAGAAGTCCGATTCGGCACTCGTCATCGTCTCGCACGACCGCGCCTTCCTCGACCGAACAGTGAGCCGGATCGCCGAGATCGAGGCGGGCCGCGGCCGGGTGCGTGAGTGGGCGGGCGGCTGGACGGAGTTCGCGGCCGCGCGCGACGGTGTGCGGGAGGGTGCGTACAAGCGGTTCTCGGAGGCCCAGGAGCGGCAACGGCATCTCGCCGCCCTCCTTGCCGAACGTCGCAACGAGGCGCGCGCGGGAGGGGCGATGGCGGACCGGCGCGGAACGCACGCACTGATGACAAAGGTGCGGCAGGCCGAGAGGCTCCTCGAGCGCAACGGGGTGCCCGAGAAGCCCTTCGAGCCCTGGCAGCTCCAGCTCGCTCTTGTCTCCGGCACGAGAGTGGGCGGGACCGTGGCGCGCCTTGCTGGCGTTGTCGTGTCGCGGGGAGGCTTCACACTCGGTCCGCTCGACCTCGATCTCGTTCCCGGAGAACGGCTTGCCGTGATGGGACGAAACGGGAGCGGCAAGTCGACTCTCATGGCCGTGCTTCGCGGCGATCTGGACGTCGACCGCGGGACGAGGGAGATCGGGCGGAGCGTTGTGATCGGCACGCTCATGCAGGAGCAGGCCGAGCATGGCGACCTTTCCTTGCTCGATTCGTTCTCCGCCTCGATCGGTCTCATCGCGGTCGATGCGAGGACGTTGCTCGCGAAGTTCGGGCTCGGCGTCGACCATGTCGGCCGGTCATGGGCGACGCTGTCGCCGGGCGAGCGCACGCGCGCGCAACTCGCGGAGCTCCAGGCGCGGCAGGTCAACCTCCTCCTGCTCGACGAGCCGACGAACCACCTCGATCTCGAGGCCGTCGAGCAACTCGAACAGGCGCTCCACGCGTATGACGGGACGCTCGTCGTCGTCAGCCACGATCGCAGCTTCCTCGACGCAATCGAACCGACGCGGGAGCTATCGCTCGGGTGACCAGCGGGACGCGCGTGATTGCGCAGGGCACCGCTGCAAAGAGCACTGGCCCTCAGCCTGGGCTCATCGCTGCGGGCGACGCTTCTCGGCGCCGAGGCGCCGTTCCGCATCGCCCCTACGCGGGTTCCGGGTTCCGGTACACTCCGCGGCCGCTGATGGCAGTCCCCAAGCGAAAGACCTCGAAGGCCCGCCGCGACAAGCGTCGTGCCCAGCACGGCATCTCCGTGCCGAGCGTCAACGTCTGCTCGAACTGCGGGTCGCCGACACGCTCCCACCACGCCTGCCCGACGTGCAAGACATACCGCGGGCGTGACGTCCAGCCGCTCGGCACACCCGCACCTTAAGCACGATGCGCGTCCGCGTCGCCGTGGACGCCCTCGGGGGGGATCGTGAGCCGGCCGAGATCGTCGCCGGGGCCTTGGCCGCGGTATCCGCGGACGTCAAACCGATCATCTACGGCCCCGCCGGTCTCGATACCCACGGCCTCGACCACGTCGTCACGCAGGGGATGGTCGAGATGGACGACAAGCCGGCTGACGCCGTCCGCAACAAGCAGGACTCATCGCTCGTCCGCGCTGTCCGCGCGGTCGGCGACGGTGATGCCGATGCCGTGGTCTCTGCGGGCAACACCGGTGCCGTTCTCGCGGCCAGCCTGCTCTACCTGAGGCGGCTGCCCGGCGTGTTCCGTCCGGGGATCGCTGTTGTCATCCCGACGGATCACGGGCCCTGCGTCCTGATCGACGCAGGCGCGACGGCGGACGCAAAGCCGGAGCACCTCCTTCAGTTCGGCTACATGGGCTCGATCTTTGCGCAGGAGGTGCTCGGCATCGAGCGGCCGAGGGTCTCGCTCCTCTCGATCGGAGAGGAGCCGGAGAAGGGCAATCAACTGACGCTCGAAGCGCATGCGTTGCTCGCGGCCAGCTCACTCCGGTTTTCCGGAAACACGGAGGGGCGCTCGCTGCTCACCGGCGAGACGGACGTGATCGTCTGCGACGGATTCACGGGCAACGTGGCCCTGAAGACGCTCGAAGGGACTGTTCGCAACCTCCTTATCGCCCTCCGCGCCGAGATCGTGGCGACCACCCGGGGGAAGATCGGCGGATTGATGATCAGGCCGGCAGCGGCTCGTCTCCGGACGCGTCTCGACCCGGAAACGACCGGTGGCGGCTACCTGCTCGGGCTCCGCGGGCTCGTCGTGATCGCCCACGGATCGAGCTCGCGGCTTGCGATCGAGAACGCGATCAGGATGGCCGCGCGCGGGATCGACCACGATGTTGTCGGCCGTATGCGTGAAGCTCTTCCGGAGCGCGTGGTAGAGTCGGCGCGCTCACCGAACCCGTCCGGCACAACGAGAGGTTGAAGAACAGTGGCACTGTCCCGTGAAGAAGTATCCGAGCGCGTCAAGTCAGTCCTCACCGAGCAACTCGGTGCAGACGAGGGCGATCTCTCGGAGGAGGCCTCGTTCCAGGAGGACCTCGACGCTGACTCCCTCGATCTCGTCGAGCTCATCATGGAGCTCGAGGATCAGTTCGGGATCAAGATCTCCGACGAGGACGCGCAGAAGATCACGACCGTCGGCCAGGCTGTCGACTACGTCGTCGCGCACCAGTAGCAGCGAGAGCGTCGCTCGAGGGGAAGGGCGCGCGCTTGCGCGCCTGATCGAAGCCCTTCCCCCCGAGCGACGTGATCACGTTTTCACCCATACGTCCTGGGCGCCTGACCGTGCGTCATCGTACGAGCGCCTGGAGTTCCTCGGCGACTCGGTGCTCGAGCTGTCGATCGCGAAGGCGCTGTACGACCGCTTCCCCGATGCGTCCGAAGGCCGGCTCGCGAAGATCAGGGCGCACGTCGTCTCGCGCCACAGCTGCGCGGACGTTGCGAAGGAGCTCGATCTCGGGCGATTTTTGCTCGAGCAGGCGCAGGATGTGCCCGCAGCCGAGCTGGAGCGCATCGCACGGAGCCGTAACGTTCTTGCCGCTCTGCTCGAGGCCGCGATCGCGGCCGTCTACCTCGAGCACGGTTTCGAACAGGCAGAGAGAGCAGTGGTCGACGCGTTCGACGCCAGGATCGAGTTTGCCCGCACCGGCCACGTCGACAACAAGACGGAGCTGCAGGAGGCGCTCGCCCGTTCCGGCAACCAGGTGCAGTACAGCGTCCTCAACGTCGAGGGCCCCCCGCACGACCGCCGCTTCGTGTGCGTTGCCGTGATCGCGGGCGAGCAGGTCGGGATCGGGACTGCCTCGACGAAGAAGGCCGCAGAGCAGGTTGCGGCAAGGCAGGCGCTCGAAGCCATGGGACTCATGGAGCCGCCTACGTAGGGGTGAGGCTTCAGCCTCACCCGCGGTTTCGGGCAGGAGGCACGCTCCGGCTCGATCGGTTGGGGCGGGTGAG
>JANOFZ010000442.1:0-1693 GCA_031413935.1 Thermoleophilia bacterium
CCGGTTCGCGATGCGGCGCTCCGCGAGCGGATCGAGCCGGTCGATCTTGTTGAGCACCAGGGTGATCGGCAGATCCTCGCCTCCGATCTCCGTGAGCACGGTGTCGACGGCCGCGATCTGCTCGCGCATCCTGTCCTCCGGCAACGACGCGTCGACGACGTGGAGGATCAGGTCGGCGACGAGCGTCTCCTCCAGGGTCGAGGCGAAGCCCTGGACGAGCTGAGTCGGGAGACGACGGATGAATCCGACCGTGTCGGTGACGAGGTAGCGCTTGCCGTCGTAGTCGAAGCCACGCGTCGTCGGGTCGAGCGTTTCGAACAGGCGATTCTCGACGGAGACGTCGGCGCCCGTGAGGGCGTTGAGCAGCGTCGACTTGCCGACGTTCGTGTATCCCGCCAACGCAACCGTTGGCACCTCGGCCCGCTTGCGCTCCTTGCGGCGCACGCCGCGCTGGGCCTGAAGAGCCTTGAGCCGCGCCCGGAGCACGGTCACCCGATGGCGGGCCATGCGCCGGTCGCTCTCGAGCTGTGACTCGCCAGGGCCGCGCGTGCCGACCCCGCCGCCGAGGCGCTCGAGGTGCTTCCACATCCCGCGCATGCGGGGCAGGTTGTACTCGAGCTGCGCCAGCTCGACCTGGAGCTTCCCCTCGGCGCTGATCGCATGCTGGGCAAAGATGTCGAGGATGAGCTGTGTGCGATCGACGACACGCGTCGAGAGCGCGTCCTCGAGCGCGCGCTGCTGCGTGGGATCGAGCTCGTCGTCGACGATCAGAACGTCGGCGCCGCAGTCGGCATAGAGCGTCTTCAGCTCCTCGAGCTTGCCCTTCCCCACGTACGTCTTCTGATCGGGCCGGTTGCGTTGCTGGACGAGCGCCTCGACCGGCACGACGAGAGCGGTGCGCGTGAGCTCACGCAGCTCGCCGAGCTCGTCCTCGGCATCGGCTCCTCGTGGGAGCACGGCAAGCAGGAGCCCCTTCTCGGGCTCGTGCCCTTCCGGGGTGTCGGATCGGCGCGTGATGGAGAGAGTATGCCGGTACGCTCGCGTCATGACAGCGCTGGCGCAGCGACTCGCCGAGCGAACGCTCGAGCTCGTCGATATTCCGTCGGAGAGCCGCCATGAAGCGGCGGTACGTGCGCACCTGCTCTCGCTCGTCCCTTCGGTGTTCGAGGCCGAGTATGCGGCTGAAGATGCGTTCGTCTTCGCGCGACCTCGTCGAGCCGGCGTTCCCCTCGTCTTGCTCGTCGGCCACTACGACACCGTGCCGGCGCAGGACAACGTGCCAGGACGGATCGACGGCGGGGCGGTTCACGGGTGTGGTGCGACCGACATGAAGGGCGGTGTCGCAGTTGCGCTCGAGATCGTCCGTGACCTCGCGCTGGCCGATCCCGGCCCCGTCGACGTGGCCTTGCTCCTCTTCGGGAAGGAGGAGTTGCCGGCGCAGTTTAGCCCCCTCCCTGATCTCTTCGAGCGATCGCAGCTCGCGCCCGCCGCCGATCTCGCGATCCTGCTCGAACCCACGGATCTGACCCTTCAGGCGGGCTGTCTCGGCAACATGAATGCGCGGATCACCTTCTCGGGCGTTAGCGGGCACTCAGCGCGACCCTGGACGGCCGAGAACGCGATCGAGAAAGCGATCGCCGGACTCGCTCCCATTGCGGCACTCGAGCGACGGGAGGCGATCGTCGGCGGGTTG
>JANOFZ010000443.1:0-5469 GCA_031413935.1 Thermoleophilia bacterium
GCCGTTGCCTTTGTGTTGAATCACTACAAGGCCAACACCGCCCGCAGCCGCTCGCTGATCACGGCCGGCGTGGGTGTGCTGCTCGTCGCCCTCGCGCTCGATGTCCGCGTTCCCGTCTTCGGCGCTGTCACGCCGGATCGCACCAATGCCGCATATACGGCGATCCGAGGGGAGGGCCGACTGTTCGAACTACCCGTCTTCACGCCGGGAACGCACTACGGCAGCGTGTACCTCGCCTACGCCCGGCAGTCGCCCCGCGAGCGGCCGCAGGGGTACTCGACGACGGCATCGCGAGCGTCCGAGCTCCTCGCGCGCGACCTGCGCGGTCTCTCGTGCGGATCCGGTTCGCTCCCGCCGAAGCTTGGCGTGCGCTTCGTCGCCGTGCACCGCGGGCTCTACCGGCAGAGCGGGTGGTTCGCAGCCGACTGCGCCGACCGCGCTGAGACAGCCCTGCGCCGAGAGGGATGGACTTTGCTCGCTCGCGACGGAGCGATCTCGAGCTGGAAGGCTCCCCGGTGACTCGACGTCGACACGACGCCACCCTGGCGAGCGATGCGCACCGCCTGACGTACGATGAGCGGCCAATGACGCGCGCAATCCCCGAGATCGACTACCTGGAGGCGATCCTCAACGCGAACGTCTACGACGTCGCCGTCGAGACGCCGCTCCAGGAGGCACCGCTCCTCTCGAAGCGGATCGGTAACCGGCTGCTCCTGAAGCGCGAGGATCTCCAGTCCGTCTTCTCGTTCAAGCTCCGCGGTGCCTACAACAAGATGTCGCGCCTGCCGCCCGCGACCCTGCGCAGAGGTGTCGTGGCCGCCTCGGCCGGTAACCACGCCCAGGGCGTTGCGCTCGCTGCTCAGCGGCTCGGAGCGGCGGCGACGATCGTGATGCCGGTGACGACGCCCGAGATCAAGGTCGATTCCGTCGCCGCACTCGGCGCCACGGTGGTGCTCGAGGGGGACTCCTACGACGACGCGTACGCCGAAGCGATGCGCATCGTGCGCCGGAGAAAGCAGACGTTCATTCACCCCTACGACGATCCCGATGTGATCGCGGGTCAGGGGACGATTGCGATGGAGATCCTCCGCCAGTTACGAGATCCGATCGACACGATGTTCGTCGCCGTCGGCGGCGGCGGACTGATCGGCGGAATCGCCGCGTACGTGAAGCGGCTGCGCCCCGAGATCCGCATCGTCGGAGTCGAGCCGGAGGACGCGAACGCGATGGATCGCTCGCTCCGTGCGGGCCGCCGGGTAACGCTCCCCCACGTCGGCCTCTTCGCCGACGGCGTCGCGGTGAAGCAGGTCGGCGTCGAGCCGTTCCGTCTCGCTCGCAAGCACGTCGACGAGATGATCCTCGTCGACACCGACGAGTTGTGCGCCGCGATGAAGGACGTCTTCGAGGACACGCGCGCGATCGTCGAGCCCTCGGCGGCGCTCGGTGTGGCGGGCGCGAAGAAGTACGTCGAGCGGGAGCGCGTGACTGGCCGGAATCTCGTCACCGTCCTCTGTGGCGCGAATATGAACTTCGACCGGCTGCGCTTCGTCGCCGAGCGGGCCGACCTCGGCGAGGCGCGTGAGGCGGTCTTCGCGGCCACGATCCCTGAGCGGCCAGGCAGCTTCAAGACGTTCTGCAGCCTGCTCGGGCGCAGCAACATCACCGAGTTCAACTACCGCTACAGCGACGCGACCGAGGCGCACGTCTTCGTCGGGATGAGCGTGCGCGACAGCGCGGAGAAGGACAAGCTCCTCCGGGCCGTCGGGCGGACCGGAATCAAGACGCTCGACCTGACGGACAACGAGCTCGCCAAGCTCCACGTCCGCCACCTCGTCGGCGGCCCGGCGAACACGCCGAACGAGGTGCTCTACCGCTTCGAGTTCCCCGAGCGTCCGGGCGCTCTGATGCGGTTCCTCGAGGCGATGAGCCAGGGGTGGAACATCAGCCTCTTCCACTACCGAAACCACGGCGCAGACTACGGCCGGGTGCTTGCCGGGATCCAGGTGCCGCCGGGCGAGCGGCGTGCATTCAAGGAGTCACTGAAGGCGCTCGGGTACCCGTACACCGAGGAAACGGGGAACCCGGCGGCACGACTCTTTCTCGGCGCCTGAGGCCGATCAGCGGGAGAACAACGCGGCCTGTCCCTGCCCCACTCCGACGCACAAGGTCGCAAGCCCGAGGTGGTCGTCGCGGCGCCGGAGCTCGTGGAGGAGCGAGACGACGAGACGGGCGCCGCTCATGCCGAGCGGATGGCCGAGCGCGATCGCGCCGCCGTTCACGTTCACGCGCTCCTCGTCGAGGCCGAGCTCGCGGCAGACCGCGAGCGACTGCGATGCGAACGCCTCGTTCAGCTCGACGAGGTCGAGATCGTCGACGGCGACGCCTGTGCGGGAGAGCAGCTTCCGAACGGCGGGCACCGGTCCGATCCCCATCACGGCCGGATCGACGCCAGCGACGGCCGAAGCCACGAAGGAACCGAGCGGCTCGATCCCGAGCGCCTGCGCCTTCTCCTCGCTCGCGATCACGAGCGCCGCCGCCCCATCGTTGATCCCGCTCGAGTTACCCGCGGTGACGCTTCCGCCATCACGAAACGCGGGCTGCAAGGACGCCAGCTTCTCGAGCGTCGTGCCGGGCCGGGGGTGCTCGTCGCGAACCAGGTCTCCGGCGGGAACGAGCTCGTCGTCGAAGCGGCCCGCCTCCGACGCCGCGACCCAGCGCATGTGCGAGCGAAACGCGAACGCATCCTGGTCGACCCGCGTGACGCCCCAGCGCTCGGCAACGTTCTCGCCCGTCTCGCCCATCCGTTCGCTCGACCAGCGCTCCTCGTAACGGGAATTGAGGAACCGCCAGCCCAGGGTGGTGTCGTAGAGGGGCCGTTCGTCATCCGGGCTTGCGGGATCGGGCTTTGCGGTGACGAGCGGCGCGCGGGTCATCGACTCGACGCCACCGGCGACGAAGAGGTCACCATCCCCCGCGATCACCGCGTGGCAGGCGCCGACGACCGCCGCGAGCCCTGAGGCGCACAGCCGGTTGACGGTGACGCCGCCGACCGAATCGGGCAATCCCGCAAGGAGCGCGGCGAAGCGCGCGACGTTGCGGGTGTCCTCTCCCGCCTGGTTCGCGCACCCGAGCCAGACGTCCTCGATCTCTCCCGCTTCGACGCCTGCGCGCTCGACGGCAGCCGCCACCGCGAGCGCGGCGAGATCGTCCGGGCGCACCGCAGCGAGGCCACCGCCGTAGCGGCCGATCGGTGTCCGAACCGCGGAAAGGATGACCGCTCTCGTCACGTCAGTTGCCACGTCACAGGATGGTTCCACAAACCGGGGTACCCGCTCGTAGCGCAGCCTCCCACCCGGCTACCCGTCTTCAGGATCCACGCGAAGCGTGGCAGAAGAAACGCTCCTTGGGAAGCTGCGATACGCTCTTTCATCGCAGCTTCCCAAGGAGCCAGCGGTCGACCTGCTCGGCGCACTGGCGGCCCTCGTTGATCGCCCAGACGATCAGCGACTGTCCGCGCCGTGCGTCACCGGCCGCGAAGACGCCGTCCACCGACGTCGCGTAGCCCGGTGCGTCGACGTTGCCGCGGCCGTCGCGCTCGATCCCGAGCTGCTCGAGCAACGTCTGCTCCGGGTGAAGGAAGCCCATCGCGAGCAGCACGAGCTCCGCCGGGCGCGACTCCTCCGTCCCGGGGATCGCGGCGAACGGCGGCGCGCCGTCGTTCTGCGCCCAGTGGATCTGCTCGATCTTGCCGCCCGAGCCGGAGAGACGTGTCGTCGAGATTGCGAAGTCCCGTTCGCCACCTTCCTTCAATGCGTACGACGTGCGGAGCTTCATCGGCCAGCGCGGCCAGGGCGTGAGATCATCGGGTCGCTTCTCGGGCGGCTCACCGAGCACCTCGATCTGGGTGACCGATGCGGCCTTCTCGCGGTGGGCATTCGCAACGCAGTCAGCGCCGGTATCGCCGCCGCCGATCACGATCACGTGCTTCCCGGCGGCCGTGATCGGGCGTCCTGGAGCGGGGGGCGCGAGCGCACCCACCGTTCCGACCTCGACCGCGATCGCCCGCGCGCGCTCGTACAGGTACTCCATTGCGTAGTGCACGCCGTCGAGCTCGCGGCCCTCGACCGGAAGGTCGCGTGGCACCCGCGAGCCGGTGGCGACGACGACCGCGTCGTGGGTCGCGCGCAGCTCCTCGGCCGAGACGTCGAGCCCCACCTCGACGCCGTAGCGGAGCCGGACGCCCTCGGCCTCGAGCTGCGCGAGACGCCGCTCGATCAGACGCTTCTCGATCTTGAACTCGGGCACGCCGAAGCGGACGAGCCCGCCCGCCGCCTCATCACGCTCGAAGACGGTGACGGCGTGCCCGGCGCGCGCGAGCTGCTGCGCACAGGCAAGGCCCGCCGGCCCCGAGCCGATCACTGCGACCGTGCGGCCGCTTCGGTGCGCGGGCGGGCGCGGCACGACCCAGCCTTCCTCCCAGGCGCGGTCAACGATCGAGACCTCGATCTGCTTGATCGTGACCGCGTCACCCTCGCGAATCTCGAGCACGCAGGCGGCCTCGCACGGCGCCGGGCAGAGACGCCCGGTGAACTCGGGGAAGTTGTTCGTGCGGTGCAGCTCGACGATCGCCTCGTCCCAGCGGTCGCGATAGACAAGGTCGTTCCAGTCCGGAATCAGGTTCCCGAGGGGGCAGCCGCTGTGGCAGAACGGCACGCCGCACTCCATGCACCGAGCCCCCTGCTTGCGCAGCTCGAGGAGCGGCAGCGGCCGGACGAACTCGCGCACGTCGTGGACGCGCTCGGCTGGATCGCGCTCGAGCTGCTCGGCGCGGTCGAGCTTGAGGAAGGCTCCCAGCTCGCCCATTAACGGGCCGCCTCCGTCTCGGTGGTGAAGAAGCCGCCGCCGCCCGTCGAGACCGGATGGTCGTCGCGCTCGATCGCGAGGTCGGCGAGTGCGCGCTTGTAGTCGTGTGGCATCACCTTGACGAAGATGTCCGGGATCGCATCGACGTTCGAGAGCACAGAGGCGGCAACCGGTGACCCGGTCCGCTCACCGTGCTCGGTGACGAGCGCAAGGATGGTTGCGACGTCCGACTCCTCGATCGGATCGAAGCCGACGAGCTCCATATTGCAGCGGGAGGCGAACGTGGTGTCCCGGTCGAGAACGTAGGCAATGCCGCCGCTCATCCCGGCGGCGAAGTTACGGCCTGTCGGCCCGAGCACGACCGCGATGCCTCCCGTCATGTACTCGCACCCGTGGTCGCCCACTCCCTCGACGACCGCCGTCGCACCCGAGTTTCGCACCGCGAAGCGCTCGCCGGCGAGGCCGCGGAAGAACGCCTTACCCGACGTGGCCCCGTAGAGGACGGTATTGCCGATGACGACGTTCTCCTCCGCCAGAAAGCCCGCATCGTCGGGCGGGCGCACCGAGATCGTTCCACCCGAGAGGCCCTTGCCCACGTAGTCGTTG
>JANOFZ010000444.1:0-1706 GCA_031413935.1 Thermoleophilia bacterium
TACGGTGCCGCGCTCATCCTATTCGCGGTGGTCGCACCTCACCTCCGCACGATGACTCGGAGCGACATGCTCCACCTGATCCCGTTCGCGCTCGCCGGGTTCGTCGCAGGTCAGGGGCTGTACTTCCAGGCGATCTCGCGCGTCGACATTGCCGTTGTCCTCGTGATCGTGTTCACGGCCCCGCTCGTCGTCGCCCTCTACCAACGTCTCGTCCACGACGAATCCCTGCCCCACTACGCCTACGGGGCGATGGGCGTGGCCGTCCTCGGGCTCGCGCTCGCCGTCCTCGGCTCGGGTGACGTCGGCTCCCTTTCGCGCTTGGGAATTGGGCTGGCAGTCCTCACGATGGTCGCCTACTCGGCAACGGTGCTCATGGCCGCGCGGCCAAAGACGACCCTCCCGCCCCTCGTTCGCACGGGCACGGGTCTCGGGATCGCGGCGTTCGCCTGGCTCGTGATGGTGCCGCCCTGGACGCTCCCCTTCGATCTCCTCGACGAGACGACGACCTTCGACGGGGGCGTCGGCTTCTCGCTGCCGGTGTGGGCTGCCGTGGTCTTCGTCGTCGTGGTCGGAACCGTCGCCGTCTTTGCGACGTGGGTCGCTGGAACGACCCTTGTCGGCGCGGGAGCGGCAAGCGTGGTCGGGATGGCGGAGCCGATGCTCGGAGCGATATTCGCCTGGGCGCTCCTCGCGCAGAGCCTCACCGCCATCCAGAGCATCGGGATCGCGACGACCGCCGCTGGGATCATCGTCGTCGAGCAGGCACGCGTGCGGTCGACGCGGGACGGGATCCGCGACGTCCCCGTCGATCTCTGAATCGTCTAGCCTACGAGGCAGTGACGGTGGGCACGACGACCGAGCTCGGCTCCCTTCTCCTCACGGTCGAGGGGCCTGCGACGCGCGTCACGCTGAACCGGCCGGAGAAACGCAATGCGCTTTCACTCGAGCTGATGGAGGAGCTGATCGGCGCTCTCCGCACCCTCGGCGCGAACCCTGACGTGCGTGCGATCGTGATCGCAGGCGCCGGCCCCCGTCTTCTCCGCCGGCCACGACCTCGGCGAGATGGTCGGCCGTGACCTCGCCTTCTACCAGCGCCTCTTCGACGTGTGCACCGAGCTGATGGAGACGATCCACCAGGTGCCCCAGCCGGTGATCGCGAGCGTCCACGGCATCGCGACGGCGGCGGGATGCCAGCTCGTTGCCTCCTGCGACCTCGCGGTCGCGACGGAGGACGCTCGGTTTGCGACGCCCGGCGTGAAAATCGGACTCTTCTGCTCCACCCCGATGGTGCCGCTCTCGCGGGCGATCGGGCGCAAGCGCTCGCTCGAGATGCTCCTCACCGGCGACTTCGTCCCCGCGGCGACGGCGCGCGACTGGGGGCTCGTCAACCAGGTGGTCGAGCCGGACGGGCTGGACGAGGCAGTCGCCGCACTCGTCGAGAAGGTCGCGCGCTCGAGCCCGCTCACCGTCGCGATCGGCAAGGAGGCCTTCTACGCCCAGGTCGAGCTCGACGAGCACGCTGCGTATGACCTCGCGAAGACGGTGATGGCGACGAACGCCACCGCGAGCGACGCGCAGGAGGGGATTGGCGCCTTCCTCGAGAAGCGCGCGCCGACCTGGAAAGGCGCGTAGCCCAGACCGGCGCTTCCCCACCGGGCCGACTGTGTCTAGAACGGCCCGCTGATCTCGTACGTGAGTCCCGTCTT
>JANOFZ010000445.1:0-2994 GCA_031413935.1 Thermoleophilia bacterium
GACTATCCGCGCGAGGCATCGGCAATCTACGAATCCCGCCGCGATGCGCTCTGCGATGGTCTCGACCGTGCGGGTTGGTCGTTCCCGAAGCCGAAGGGATCGATGTTCGTGTGGGCGCCGATCCCGGAGCAGTTTCGCTCGCTCGGGTCGCTCGCATTCGCCGAGAAACTCGCCCGCGAGGCGAGTGTGGCAGTGTCGCCCGGTATCGGCTTTGGCGCCGACGGTGATGGGTTCGTGCGCTTTGCTCTGGTAGAGAACGAGCAGCGCATCGGGCAGGCCGTGCGCAGCATCCGCAAGTTGCTCGACGCGTGATCCTCGTCGACCCGTATCCGCGGACGCTCGACCAGATCTTCTCGGCGGAATCGCGCGCTCGCCTCGAGGCTCTGGCTCCGGTCACGTGGCACGACGGCCCGCCCGCCGGCCCCGAGCTCGTCGAACGGCTGCTGCCAGAGCTCATCGCGATCGTGGGGCAGACGGCCCTTCCCGTTGAGCGCCTCGAGCGAGCCGCGCAACTGAAGGCCGTCCTCAACGTCGAGGGGAATTTTCTGCCCAATATCGACTACCCAGGGTGTTTCGCCCGCGGCATCGACGTGCTTGGAATCGGTCCCGTCTTCGGCCCACCAGTCGCCGAGATGGCCCTGGGCCTCGCGCTAGCTGCGGCTCGCGACATTCCCCGGGGGGATGCCGAGATCCGCGCCGGTACGGAGATCCACTTCGACGAGGGCGTCAACGGAGGTTCGTTCCTGCTCGCGGGGAAGACCATCGGGCTCGTCGGCTGCGGCAATCTCGCCCGCGGGCTGCTGCCGCTACTGCGGCCGTTCGGTTGCGAGCTCCTGGCCCACGATCCCTGGCTCGCGGACGCTGACGTCTCTGCGCTCGGCGTCGAACCGGTCGCGCTCCTCGATCTCTTCCGGCGCGCCCGCGTCGTCTTCGTGCTCTCGCCGGTGACGACCGTCAACGTCGGTGCGATCGGGCGCGACTGCTTCGAAAACATGGAACGAGGATCTGTCGTCGTGCTCGTCTCTCGTGCGGCCGTCGTCGACTGGCCCGCACTCCTCGACGCAGCCGCCTCGGGTCACATCCGCGCGGCGATCGATGTCTTCCCTGAAGAGCCCATCCCGGCTTCCGAACGAGCCCGAACGACACCGGGGACGATCCTCTCCGCCCACCGAGCGGGCAACGTGCCGGAGATCTGGCGCCGCGTCGGTGCCATGGTGGCCGACGACCTCGAGGCGTTGTCCGCCGGACGAGCGCCGATGCGCATGCAACGCGCCGATCCGGCGACGGTCGGAAAGCTCCGGTCACCCCCGATCGGCGACTGGCTGTAGGCGCGGGCCGTCGGAGTGGAGCACTGAGCTCCACCCCGACGGTCGAGGCGTTCGCTACTTCTTCTTGGCGGCGGGTCGTTTGGCAGCGGGCTTTGCCGCCGGCTTCTTCGCGGCAGGTTTCTTTGCGGCCGCCTTCGCAGCAGGCTTCTTCGCCGCAGGCTTCTTCGCGGCCGGCTTCGCCGCAGGCTTCGCAGCCGGTGCCGCGGCGGCGACGGTCATGTCGACGATCCTGGCGCCGGCGGCGAGCTTCTGGACCGACGCGACCCCTCTCATCGCCGCGGCCTTGCCGTCATACGCCTGGCTCGACGCGACGATCTGGCCATTGGTCGAGACGAGCGAGAAGCGAAACTTCCCGGTCGGCCCCTTCTTGATTACGAACTTTCCGGGCACGAGTGCCTCCCGTTCCGAGGTTGAATGTGACTTCCGTGCCGCATGGTTACAGGCGGGTAGGAGGGCGCTGCCCGAAAGGGACGCGTCAAGCATGGTGCTCGTCGTGCGACACTGACTGCCGATGGACGCGTCGACCCCCGAGTTCCTGCTCGCAATCGCGATCGCCGCCGGCATTTCGATGCTGACGTTCAGGCACGCAGACAAGCACGGAAGCACGCACGCGACCGCCTGGGGGATTGGCGCATTCCTCGCGGCAGGCATTGTCGTCCCGGTCTACTTCGTCCGATTCTGGCTGCGCAAGCGGCGACCGACCGAGTAGGGAGCGGGAGCGATGAACGGCAACGACGAGCCCGAGTGGTTCCTCCCGATCGACCTCATGGTCGATTCGTACGCGCCCGAGCAGATCGCGTTCGAGCTCGGCCGGCGGCACGCTCTGTATCTCCGCGAGGCGCAGCGCCTCGTGCTCGACGGGGTCGCACCTGACGAGAACGGGCTGACAGCTGGAATTCGTGCTGAGACGCGCCGATACCTGGTCTCGCAGCCGTGCCTTGCGCACACGATGCTCGAGCTATCGGTGGCCGAAGTCGAGGACGCGGCGCTCGCTGCCCTGAAGGCGATCGTTGCAGCCGCACCACCCGCGACGACCCCGAGCGCGGCAGCGCCGCCACCACGATCGATCAGGCGCCTCACACTCCAGCCGTCGGCAACGATCGTCGGCAACATGGCCGTGCGCAAGCGGTCGGCTGGCGACGGGATCGAACTGTCGTGGGACACGGCGCCGAACGTCACGGAATGGACGATTCGCGTCAGCGTCCGCCCCGATCCGCGTCAGGACTACGTCGAGGGCGAGCCGGTCACGCTCCCGCCGGCCACCGCCACGTTCGACGTCCCACTCGACGAGCTCCCGCGGCGGATCCAGCTCTACGGCCTCGCGCGCGATGGCCGAATCGTACGACGCGCGATCATCTCCGCGGTGACGAGCGAGAACAGCGGCGCCCAGTGGAAACGGCAGGCGACCGCGAGCTGAGCCTGGATCAGGCGCGACCTCCGGTCTTCTCAGAGGAGGCCCACTCGGCTACTGTCAATGGAGTCGCCGAGACTTGCGGCAACCGCGTTTTTCAACGAAGAGACATGAACCAGCCGCGGCATCGCGCCGCAGGCTCAAGGAGAACCTGATGACTGAAATCGCTGTTCGTGAACTGTCCGCAACGGATTTCCGCGTTGCCGATCTTTCGCTCGCGGAGTACGGCCGTAGAGAGATAACGATCGCCGAGCA
>JANOFZ010000446.1:0-2621 GCA_031413935.1 Thermoleophilia bacterium
AGATGTCGTCGAAGTAGACGGCGAGCGCGTCGGCAAGCAAGACCTCGCACACGTCCTCCTCAACAAGCCGCTCGGTGTCGTGACGACGGCCAGCGACCCCGAGGGTCGGCCGACCGTTGTCGATCTCGTCGGCCACGAGGCGCGCGTCGTCCCGGTCGGTCGCCTGGATATCGATACGAGCGGCGTTCTCCTCCTCACGAACGACGGCGACCTCGCGCACCGGCTGGCGCACCCGCGCTACGGGGTGGAGAAAACGTACGTTGCCGATGTCGAGGGCGACCTGACCCCGGCCGCCGTGGTCGCTCTTGCAGCGGGCGTCGAGCTCGAGGACGGCATCACCGCCCCTGCACGGGCGCGGCAGCTCGGCCGCTCGCGGGTCGAGCTCGTCCTGCACGAGGGGCGCAATCGCCAGGTGCGACGGATGTGCGATGCGGTCGGATTTCCCGTCGTGCGTCTACGACGGACGGGCTACGCGGGTCTCGACGTCAGCCGGGTGCCGATCGGCGAGTCTCGGTCGCTGACGCGCGACGAGGTCGAGGGATTACGGCGGCTCGTGGGGCTGTAACCGCGGCGGTGGCCGGCCGTAGGGGCGACGCACACGCTCGCGCGAGCGAAGCGGATGCGTCGCCCGCGCAGCAAGTGGGATGCTTCGCCGCGCTGTCCTTTTACAGCCGCACGAACCCCATGGTCTCATACATGCGCTCCAGGGTCGGCGTCGACGTAGCCCGGGCCTTGTCGGCACCGAGAGCGAGCAGGCGGAGGAGCTCGCCCTCGTCGGCGCGGAGCGCGGTGTAGCGCTCCCTGATCGGCTCGAGCAGGGCGACGACCGCCTCGCCGACCGCGAGCTTGAAATCGCCGTACCCGGCAACAGCGTACTCGGCCTCGATCTGCTCGGGGGTGGTGCCCGTGGCGACCGACATGATGTCGATCAGATTTGAGATGCCCGGCTTGTCGTCGGCCTTTCGCACCTCGCGACCCGAGTCCGTGACGGCGGTCTTGAACTTCTTCAGGATCACATCGGGCTCGTCGAGCAGGCGGACGGTGCCCTGCTCGGAGCTCCCGGTCTTGCCCATCTTTGCGGACGGGTCCTGGAGCGACATGATCCGCGCACCGACCTCCGGGTAGAAACCGTCCGGGACGGTGAAAACCTCGCCAAAGCGCCCGTTGAACCGCTCGGCGATGTCGCGCGCGAGCTCCAGGTGCTGCCGTTGGTCGTCACCGATCGGGACGATGTCGGCCTGATAGAGCAGGATGTCGCCCGCCATCAGCACCGGGTAGTTGAACAGCGCGGAGGCGACGAACTCCTGATCGCCGCCCTTCTCCTTGAACTGCGTCATGCGGCCGAGTTGTCCGTAGCCGGCGACAGCCGACAGCAGCCAGCTCGCCTCGGCATGAGCGGTGACGTGGCTCTGTGCGAAAACGGTCGTGCGTTCCGGGTCGAGACCCGTCGCGATCAGCATCGCGAACAGGTCGAGCGTCCTTCCGTGCAGGTCGGCAGGGTCGTACGGCACCGTGATCGCGTGGAGGTCAACGATGCAGAAGGTCGCGTCGCCCATTTCCTGGGTGGCGGCGTATTGCCGAAAGCCACCGGAGTAGTTGCCGAGCGTCGAGTCGCCGGTCGGCTTGATGCCAGAGAAGATGCGCATGGGAGTCTCGCTCCAGTTCTAGACGTTCCGAGGCGCAGCGTCAAAACGGCGCGCATCTACACTGACCGGATGGCCGTGACCGACCCTACCTGGACGCCTTCCTCCTGGCACCGGTTTCCGGCGCTCCAGCAGCCCGAGTGGCCAGACCCGGATGCTCTCGCTGCCGTGCGAGACCGGCTGAGCCTGCTGCCCTCGCTCATCTTCGCCGGCGAGGCGCGCGCGCTCCGGCACCAGCTTGCGGAGGCGGCCGAGGGGCGTGCCTTCCTGCTCCAGGCGGGCGACTGCGCGGAGTCGTTCCACGAGCTCTCGGTGATCGCGATCCGGGAGCGGCTGAAGCTCCTGCTCCAGATGTCGGCGGTGCTGACCTACGGCGCAACGCTGCCGGTGATCAAGGTGGGACGCATCGCCGGGCAGTTCGCGAAGCCGCGCTCGTCCCTCACCGAGACGATCGACGGTGTCGAGCTGCCGTCGTTTCGCGGTCACGCGGTGCACTCCGACGAGCCGACGCTCGAGGCCCGCACCCCCGATCCCGAGCGACTCGTGCAGGCGTACTACCAGGCCGTCTCCTCCCTCAACCTGCTGCGCGCGTTCACGAAGGGCGGCTTCGCCGATCTGACCCAGGTGCACACGTGGAACCAGGAGTTCGTTGCCAGCTCGCTCGAGGGTCAGCGGTACGAGACGATCGCCAACGAGATCGGCCGCGCCCTGCGCTTCATGCAGGCGATTGGCATCGACCTCGGTGACGAGCGCTCGATCCACGAGGTCGACGTCTGGACGAGCCACGAGGCGCTCCTGCTCGACTACGAGGAGCCGCTCGTGCGGAAGGACTCGACAACCGGCGATTGGTACGCGTGCTCGGGACACTTCCTCTGGGTCGGAGAGCGTACGCGGCAGATCGATGGTGCCCATGTCGAGTTCGTCTCGGGCCTGCACAACCCGGTCGGGGTCAAGGTCGGCCCCACGACGCAGCCGGAC
>JANOFZ010000447.1:0-4960 GCA_031413935.1 Thermoleophilia bacterium
CACGATGTACCGTCCTATAGCCCATACGGGATTCGAACCCGTGCCGCCGCCGTGAGAGGGCGGTGTCCTAGGCCACTAGACGAATGGGCCGTGCGGCGAGGGAGTGTACCGAACCTCGCGGCGATTGCTCCGACACGGCGCGCGTGCCTACTGCGGTGTCGTGACGGGTGCGCCGTCTCCGTCGCGGCCGTCGATCCGGGCTTCGAGGCCGCGCCGGATCTCCTCACCCGTCGTCAGTAGCGCGTCGTAGCGGACGCGACGTGGGGGAAGCTTCACGATCCGGACGGTCTCGTCGCGATCGCCGTGACAGCGTGCGTAGGCGGCCGCCTCATCGAGCGGCTTCAGGCGCTCGTTGTTCCGCCGAAGCCATGTCATCAACAGACACCTAGCACGTTCCGGCCCGCGTGGGAACCCGGCCGATCGGCCGGGTTCCGCACTTTGCAGACGAAACCTTCTGCGCCGCTGGAAACATCTCTACGTCCAGGGCTTGCAGGACCACGGACTCCAGTCGCGACCCGCAGAGACGAAGTACCTGTGTGCGGCCTTCGCCTGTGCGGTCGCGGACGCGCCGTGCCCGAAGAGCCTGCGCTCGTTCGAGCCCATCTGGAACAGCCCCAGGTACTGGCCGTTCTGCGCATCCGTGCGGTGACCGGATTCGCACCGCGAGACGGCGAGCGCCTCCCGGCAGTAGGAGCCGAAGACGCGGCAGATCACGCTCGGAGGGCTGGCAGCTGCGACCGCGGCGAGCCGTCGTGTCTTCGCCCGACGGACGAGCGCGACCCGCGTTGCCTTCGCCTCGCGCTCGGCCCGCTCGAGACTCGACGTGTGGAGACGTAGCTGCCGCTTCGCCTCGACGGAGAAGCGGGGGTCTTCCAGGAGCCAGGCGTGGTTCTCGAGGAAGCGAAGTACTTGACGATCCTTCTTCATGGCGCTCAGGTGGCGCGTCAATTGCGCACCGAGGCCCGCATCGGACTGGGACTGAGCTGTTGCCGGCAGGACCAACAGCATCAGGGCGCACGCACACATCGCTAGGGTTCTCAGATCTGACCTCCATCTCGGGGACAGGGCTCACGGCGCCGCGCGAAAGCGGCCCGCTCGTGTCTCTCGCTGCAAGCACCGTAGCGAAATGTGCACAAGGATGGGTGGAAAACCTTACAAAATCCTTGAAAAGGCTGTTACGATCGTTGTCTTTCCGAACAACAGCAAATCCCCTTGCGGGGGCAGACGGAGCGATCGAGGCGAGCTGCGGGACAGGGACTCGAACCCCAACTTCCGGAACCAGAATCCGGCGTCCTACCATTAGACGATCCCGCAGGGCTCGCGCGGGATGGTAGCAATCTCACCCTCGCCGCTGAGAGCTCGAATCAGAATGAGACTTGTGCCGCCAGAGCGTGCTGGTCGGCACGCTGCTTCGTCCTCGGTCGCCCCGATACGTCCCGTATCGGCAGGCTCCCTGCGTCCTCGCATCGCACTCGCCCATCACGCTCTGGCGACGAACCGTCATTCTGATTCGAGCTCTTAGAGATCGAGCCGGTACACCGAGACGAGTCGTTTCTCGTTCTCGGTGTCGTTATGCGCGATCACCTCGACGTAAGGCTCGAGACCTGAAACGAGCAGCTTCGCCATCAGAAGGCCGTCCACCTGGAAGAGGCCGGACGAGTTGTTCATCAGGATTCCAATCTTGACGGGCCTCTCGTTACCGTCCTCGATCGTGACCTCCTCGATTGCGGCGGCAGAGAGCGAGTGCATGGAGACGGAGCCAGCCTCGAAGGGGATGCGCGAGCGCCCCTTCGCCATGTCGAGCGCGTCCGCGACCCTGAGAATCCCGGCTTCCAGCGCGAGGGGCTCGCCGTCCGACCGGTGACTCGTGATCGCCTGCAGCACCTCGGAGATGATCACCGTGCGCTCGGGCTCGTCGTAGATCCCTTCCAGCAGCTCGCGCATCTTCGGCTCGGACAGGAAGAGGCTGAAGTCCTCGTGACCCCGTCGGTGCACCGACATGCCGACGCAATGCATCAGGGCAGAGAGGACGACTATCACCTCGGCGTCCTCGTTCGTCATCCCGTAGTCGCGCACTGCCGAGGGCTCGACGCCGTGTTTCGTCAACTGCCGGAGCAGTTTCAGGGCGATGTTGACGACGACCTGAATGTGCACCCAGGAGTGATCGTTGATCTGCATGCGCGCAACGGCGTTCACGTTCGAAACGTGCCACCACGCCTTCAGCTGCGGATCCGCATTCGCGCGATCGAGAACCCTGCGGAGCTTCCGGTTTCCCCGCTCGGGCAGGCGTATCCGCATTCCGGCAATTGCCTCAGCGGGTGTAAGGCGCGTCTCGCGGACAGCCTCGGCCGAGACAGGCCCGTCGATTCGCTGCTCGATCTCGGGGTCGAGAGGACTCAGCGCCGTGCTCCGATTGGGATGGTCGCCATCAGGGGCCATCGTCGCACACGCGCAACCGTAGAGTAGTCCCGTGGCTCTGCTCGAATCCGTGCCGAACGTCTCCGAGGGCCGTAACCCGGTTGTCATCGAGGCGATCGCGCGGGCCTTTCGTGGACATGGGCGCGTGCTCGATATCCACTCCGACGCCGACCACCACCGCTCGGTCTACACGATCGTTGCCGAGCCGGATGACCTCGTCGAGTCGCTCCTCGCAGGCATCGCCCGCGCGGCGGAGCTGATCGACCTTCGCAGCCACGACGGCATCCACCCGAGAATCGGTGCTGCGGACGTCGTGCCGATCGTGCCGATTCGAAACGACGAGATGGGACTCGCCGAGGCGGTAGCGCTCGAGCTCGGGCGACGGGTGGGTGGCGAGCTCGGACTTCCCGTGTTTCTCTACGGCGTGAGTGGAGGTGGGCGGCGACCGGCGTTCTTCCGGCGCGGAGGCCCGGGAGAACTGCAGCGGCGGATCGATGTGGGCGAGATCCGACCGTTGTTCGGGCCGGCGCGACTCGACCCACGAAACGGCGGCGTCCTGATCGGGGCCCGCCCGCTTCTGATCGCGTTCAATATCGATCTCGCAACGGGCGACCTCGAGGACGCACGGGCCATCGCAGCGACGGTGCGGGAGTCGAGCGGTGGCCTGAAGGGCGTCCAGGCGCTCGGGCTCCTTCTGCCGGCAAGCGAACGCGTTCAGGTGTCGATCAACGTGATCGACGTCGATGCGGCCCCATTGACGGCCGTCGTCGATCGTGTCCGGGCGGCCGCCGCCGAGCGGGGCGTCGCCGTCGGTCCGAGCGAGCTGGTCGGGCTGCTGCCTGAAGCAGCGGCGGCGGCACCCGCGGCTCTCGGGCTCGAGGCACTGCCCGACGACCGTGTACTCGAGCGCAGGCTTTGACCGCCAGGCCTGACGCCGTCGAGGCCCATGCCCGTTCGCGGCGATAGGCTCGGCGCCGTGGCCGTCGCCCAGATCTCCCCGCTTCGCGCCCTTGCGGCAAACCCGGTGCTCCGGCGGGAGGCCAGCGCCCTCGGGCTCTACCGCCTGGCCGAGTTCGGCCCGTGGGTTGCGATGCTCGTCTATGCGTACTCGGAGGGTGGTGCGACCGCAACCGGTGTCGTCTCTCTGGCGATCCTGATTCCGACGGCGCTTTTCGCGCCCTTCGCCGGCCCGTTCATCGATCGGGTCGGGGCGACCCGTGTCCTCGTCGGCGCCTACGCGGCCCAGAGCGTGGCGATGGGCGCGACCGCCGTATCACTCCTCGCGGGAGGGCCACCACTCCTGACCTACGCCCTCGGCGCACTCACGGCGATGATGCTCGTCGTCACGCACCCTGCTCATGCGGTCGCGTCGCCGGGTATCGCGCGGACGGCCGAGCAACTCGTGGCGCTGAACGCGGTCACGGGCTGGATTCTCAGCATAGGGCTCGTTCTCGCGCCGGCATGTGCCGGGTTGATCCTTGCGGCCTCGACTCCGGGCGCGGTGTATGCCGCCGGCGCGGTCTGTGTTCTTCTCGCGCTGGCGCTCGTGTGGCCGCTTCGTGACCTCGTTCCACCTCTGCCGAGCGACGACGACACACCGGAGGTAGGACCGCTTCGTCAGCTCGACGAAGGCGCTCGCGCACTCGCGCGGGCGAGTGCGCCCCGGGAGGTGGTAATTGTTCTCGGGGCAACGTTTCTGATGGTCGGCGCGTTCGACGTGCTCGTGGTCATCCTCGCCATCGGGTCGCTCGGTATCGGTGCCTCCGGCGCGGGGTATCTGACGGCAGCACACGGCGTGGGTGCCGTGCTCGGTGCAATCGCCTCGCTCTCGCTCGTTGGACGGGGCCGCCTCGTGCCCGTCATGCTCGGATCCGCCCTGGTTGCAGCAGGCGCGTTCATCGTGCTCGGGCTCCAGATCACGGTGCTCGTCGCCTTCGCCGTCGCGGCGGTGACCGGTGTCTCGCGTAGCCTGCTCGAGGTATCCGGACAGACGCTTCTTCAGCGCGTAACGGCAACGGAGATCCTTGCGCGCGTCTTCGCGTTCAAGGAGGGACTGGCAATGGCAGCCTGGGGTGTTGGCTCCGTCTCCGTTCCTCTCGTGATCGCCGTTGCCGGCGTTCGCGGCGCACTGTTCTTCACCGGTGCGATCGTCCCGGTGCTCGTCCTCGTCCGCTTTCGGCCACTCCTTGCGGTGGACGCGGTGGCCACCGTCCCAGCCGTCACGATCGCACTTCTCCGCTCGATCGGCATCTTTCGTGCCTTGCCCGTGCCGGCGCTCGAGGGTGTTGCACATGGCGCAACCGACGTTTCCGCCTCGGCCGGCGAGACCATCATCCGCGAAGGCGACTCGGGCGACCGCTACTACGCGATCGCTGACGGAACCGTCGAGGTGCTGACCGGCGACGTGCTCCTCAATACGCTCGGCCGGGGAGAAGGCTTCGGTGAGATCGCGCTCCTCCGCGACGTCCCGCGAATCGCAACGATCAGAGCGACCACCGAGACGAAGCTCGTCGCGATCGAGCGTGACGCGTTCCTCGTCGCG
>JANOFZ010000448.1:0-6443 GCA_031413935.1 Thermoleophilia bacterium
GCCGAGGATGTGCTGGTGGCGCTTCCGGCGGGCCTCGACGAGATCGTCGACGAACGTGGCAGATCGTTCTCCGGTGGGCAGCGGCAGCGGCTCGTGCTCGTCCGGGCGCTGCTCGCAGACGCGGAGATCCTCGTCCTGGTCGAGCCGACGAGCGCCGTCGACGCCCACACCGAGGCGCGGATCGCGCGCCAGCTGCATGACTTCCGCGCGGGTCGCACCACGGTCGTCGTGACGGCAAGTCCGCTCGTGCTCGATCGCGCTGATGTCGTGGTGCTCATTGCCGATGGGAAGGTTCAGGCGACCGGGACACATCGGGAGTTGCTCCCAGCGAGCACCGACTACCGGGATGTCGTCACCCGGGGAGAGAGCGCATGAGCAAGCTGCTGCCCATCGCGAGCCCCAAGGAGATGCGGCGGCAGGCCGCAATTCTCGCGGCTCGTCACCGGCGTGCGATGGTCGGCGTGCTCGTACTCCACGCGCTAGCTGCTGCCACCGGCCTCGTCGGCCCACCGCTCCTCGGCTCCCTCGTCCAGGGTCTGCAGACCGAGATCGACACCGCGGAGATCGACCGCGTGGTAATGATCCTGGCCGTCTTCCTCGTCGCCCAGACGATCCTCACGTTCTTCGCCCGTCGCGCATCGTTCGTCCTCTCCGAGCAGATGTTCGCCGAGCTGCGTGACGACTTCATGCGCCGCGTCCTCGCGCTGCCCCTGTCGACGGTCGAACGGGCGGGGATCGGCGATCTCGTCTCACGCACCACCGCCGACGTCGACGCGCTCGCCAGGACGGTCCGATTCGCCATCCCTGAGACGTCGATCGCCTGCGTCACCGCGCTCCTCGTCGTCGGTGCTGCCGTCTGGGTGAGTCCGATTGCGGCGCTTCCCTGCATCGTCGGGGTGCCGATTCTAATCGTGGGGACGCGCTGGTACCTCCGCTACGCGCCGGCCGGCTACCTGTGGGAGCGTGCCGCGTACGCCTCACTGGCCGGCACGACGGGCGAGACCGTAGACGGCGGTCGCACCGTCGAGGCGCTCGGGCTCTCCGAGGAGCGGGCCAGACGGATCGACGCGAATCTCGCCGATGCCTACGCCTCGGAGCGATTCACGCTGCGGCTGCGGACGATCTGGTTCCCGACCGTCGACGTGGCCTATGTGCTCCCCGTGGTCGCAGCGCTCGCCTGGGGCGGCTACCTCGTCTCGGCGGGCCACGCCACCGTCGGCGAGGTCACAACGGTCGTGCTCTACATCCAGCAGCTCGCCGATCCGGTCGACCGGCTCCTCTCCTGGCTCGATGAGGTGCAGGTGGGGGGCGCATCGTTCGCCCGTCTCGTTGGTATCGCAGATGTTCCTCCTGACCGTGAGGCGACGGGCGAGGAGCCCGAGGACGACTGGCTCCGCGCCCACGACGTTCGCTACGCCTACGTCCCGGGTCGTGACGTCCTGCACGGGATCGAGCTCGACCTGAAGCCGGGGGAGAGAATCGCGGTCGTCGGCCCCTCCGGAGCAGGGAAGTCGACGCTGGGCCGCCTGCTGGCAGGCATCCATCCTCCGCGAACCGGTCACGTCGAGGTCGGCGGCGTGCCGCTCGTCGACCTTGAGCTCGACAGCCTCCGTCGCGAGGTGGCCCTCGTCACCCAGGAGCAGCACGTCTTCGTGGGCACGCTCGCGGACAACTTGCGCCTCGCGAGCGCAGGCTCCACCGACGCCGAGCTCGAGGCGGCACTCGAAGCGGTTGATGCGACCGCCTGGGTGGAGTCAATGCCCGAGGGGCTCGAGACGGTCGTTGGTGCTGGCGGCGCCGCACTAACTCCGGCACAGACGCAGCAGCTCGCCCTGGCCCGTCTCGTGCTCGCCGATCCCCACACGCTCGTTCTCGACGAAGCCACCTCGCTGCTCGATCCCCGCGCGGCGCGGCACCTCGAGCGCTCGCTCGCCTCGGTGCTCACGGGTCGCACCGTCGTCGCGATCGCGCACCGGCTGCATACGGCACACGACGCAGATCGCGTCGCCGTTGTCGAGAACGGGCTGCTCCAGGAGCTCGGAACGCACGACGAGCTGATCGCGAGCAAGGGCGCCTACGCGGCCCTCTGGGAGTCCTGGCAGTCCTGACGGTCAGGCAGCGCGGGTGGCTTCGCGCGCAGCGAGCTCGAGCGCAGCACCCTCACGCAGGCCGCCGCGGCCGAGCTCGAGCGACGTGCAGAGTACCCGGGACGCTTCGGCGAGAAGCAACGCCCCGGCGAGAAGCGTCTCGACCCGCTCGGCGCTGATCCCGAACGACCGCGCGGTCTTCATCGCAGACCTCCGGGAAAGAAGCGCGACGGCATCGTCGAGGGCGTCCGCGTCGAGATGCGAGCCGACGATCTTCCCGAGCGCGCGAGCACTGCCTCCGACGGCGATTCCGAGCTCAGGAGTTGGAGGATGCAACCCCGAGAGTGCTCGCCGGGCGGCTTCACGGGCATCCCGGATCTGACGAGCGGCCGGCGGATAGTCGGGCAGATGGGCACGCGTGAGGCGAAGCGAGCCGAGATCGGCTGAGCGCACCCACGTGGCGCCGAGTCGAGCGTTACCGACGGCGATCTCGGTGGAGCCTCCGCCGAGATCGACCACAGCCACCGTGTCCGGGAGCGCTCCCGGCGCGCGCGCAACCGCGCCGTCGAATGCGAGTCGGCCCTCGCGCTCCGAGGTGAGTGTCGTGACGGGCCAGCCGGTCGCCTCCGCAAGGGCTCGTGTCAGGGCCGGCCCCGAGGCGCTCTGGCGGCCGGGAGCAGTGACGATCACGGTGGAGAGATCGACGCCGAGGGCGGCGGCGCGGCGAGCGAAGCCCCGGCAGGTCTTCGCACATGCCGCAATCTTCTTGGGCCCGAGCGTGCCCGTGCGCTCGATCTCGGCTCCCAGCCGGAGATAGTCGCGCTCCTGCGCGAGCGGCTCGATCCGGCCCGAGTCGGTGACGTTTGCGACGAGAAGGCGCGCCGTGTTCGAGCCGACATCGATTACCGCGACGCGCATTCGACTTTGATTGTCGCTGGTTCACCGGACGACCGTCCCGGTGCTACGCCTTCTTGCCGACGCGCGCGGGCGGCTGTCGGCGCGCCCGAAGCTCGGCCCGCTTCATCATCGCCGACTGGTGGTCGACTACCTTCTCCGGCTTCTTCGGCACCACCGGAGACCAGGAGCCATCCCCCGCGAGCGCCCACGCGTGGACGTCGTCGGCGAAGACGCTATCGAGAATCGCCTGGAGCTCCTGTCGGGCTCTCGTGTCCTCGATCGGAACGAGGATCTCGACCCGACGATCGAGGTTACGGGGCATCAGGTCGGCGCTGCCGATCAACACCGTGGAGCGGTCACCGGCCTCGAAGGAGTAGATCCGGCTGTGCTCGAGGAACCGTCCCAGGATCGAGCGGACACGGATCGTCTCGGACATCCCCTCGACACCCGGCCGCAGCATGCAGATCGACCGTGCGCAGATATCGATCTGCGCTCCTGCAGCGCCTGCGGCATACAGCTCGTCGATGATCGTCGGGTCGACGAGGTTGTTGAACTTGAGTCGGATCCGCGCCTTGTCACCGTTCCTGGCCGCTTCCGCGACCCGTCTGATCTCCTGGACGATTCGCTTGCGCATCTCGAACGGCGCCACGAGGAGCTTGCGGAACTTCTGGGGGCGGCCGAAACCGGTCACGTAGTTGAAGACGTCGGCGACGTCGGCCGCGATCTCCTCGTCGGCGGTGAAGATTCCCACGTCCTCGTAGAGCCGAGCCGTCGAGGCGTGGTAGTTGCCCGTTCCGATGTGGACGTATCGGCGGAGCGCGCCTGACTCGCGACGCACGACGAGCGTCATCTTCGCGTGGATCTTCATGTCCGAAAAGCCGTGAACGACGTGCACGCCGGCCTGCTCGAGCTCACGCGACCACTCGATGTTGCGCCGCTCGTCGAAGCGGGCCTTCAGCTCCACGAGACAGACCGCCTGCTTCCCCTGCTCGGCACAGTCGATTAGGGCCGAGACGAGCGCGCTGTCATCGGACGTCCGGTACACCGCGGTCTTCATTGCGATCACATCGACGTCGGTCGCAGCGGCTCCCGCGAATGCCTCGAAGCTCGACCGGAACGACTCGTACGGCTGATGAACCAGCACGTCCCCACGCCGGATCTCATCGAAGAAGTGCGGCGCGTCCTTCGCGCGGGCAAGGCGCGGCGGCGTCAGCGGCACCCACGGCTCGTACTTGAGGTCGGGCCGGTCGATCCGCATGAGCTGCATGACATCGGCGAGGTCGAGGAGGCCATCGATTCGATACATTTCGTCGTCGGTTGCGCCAAGTCCGTCGCGGAGACGGTCGAGCATCGCGTCCGACGCAGACGCGGACACCTCGACGCGGATCACGTCTCCGAAGCGGCGGCGTCGGAGCTCCGATTCGACCGCCTCGAGGAGATCGTCCGCGTCGTCGGACACCTCGAAGTCGGCGTCGCGGGTGACGCGGAAGAGTGCCTGTTCGGAGATCGCCATTCCCGGAAAGAGCGCCGGGAGGAAGTGGGCGATGACGGACTCGAGCGGTACGAGGCGTGATCCGGAGCTGACAAAGCGGTCGAGCCCCTCGGGCACCTTGACGCGTGCAAATCGCTCCTCGCCGCTGTCCGGGTCGACCGCGAGCACCCCGAGCGAGTTCGAGAGCCCTGAGATGTACGGGAACGGCTGCCCCGAGCCCACCGCAAGCGGCGTCAGCACCGGATAGATCTCCTGTTCGAACACCGACTCGAGTAGATCGAGCTCGTCCGGCGTGCAATCGTCGATCGTCACGATTTCGACTCCAGCTGCCGCTAGTGCGGGCCTGAGATCGTCCGTCCACAGGCGCGCCTGCCGTGTTGTCAGATCGAGGATGCGTGCCCGAAGCGCCGAGAGTGCCTGTGTGGGAGCCATGCCGTCGGCTGACCGCACTGCGAACCCTGCACTCTCCTGGCCCATCAGTCCGGCGACGCGAACCATGAAGAACTCGTCGAGGTTCGAGGAGAAGATTGCACAGAACTTCACGCGCTCGAGCAGCGGCTGCTTCTCGTCGGCGACGAGGTCGAGGACTCGGGCGTTGAACTCGACCCATGACAGTTCGCGGTTGAGGAAACGCGACTCGTGTTCGGTGGGAGGGCTGAGAGGCATGAAGGTTGAGGAGACTGATCCGTGGGTGGTTAGCCGTCAGCCCCGAGCGCATCCACGAGCAGGCGCTCGAAGTGGCCGATCAGCCGTTCGGACTCGGGCATCAGCGTCCCGTGCGTGACGATCCCTGACCGCATTCCGACCTGAACGCGCTCGACGAGGACGCGATCCTCCACGCCGACCTGGACATCGAGCTCCATGTAGTCCGCGATCCACTGCGGATCCGTATCGGGCAGGAAGAAGTAGTCGAGAAAGCGATACGTGCGCTCGGCACCGAGTGGAACGACCGGCCCGATCGAGAAGTTCCCCCGGCCGGGCATGACGTTGATCGTCGTCCCCGGAAAGAGCAGGTGGAACTGGCCGCGGTCGACCTCGCCGGTCGCGTCGTAGACGCCTCCGCCACCATTCTTCGGTGGACCGAATTGTGACGAGAACGTCGAGTGCTCCTCCATCGCGTACGACCCCGGCGCCACGTCGATCGCCTTCGAGAAGCTCGGATGCGCGATCGCGCAGTGGTAGCACTCGAGGTAGTTCTCGACACAGACCTTCCAGTTCGCGTCGTACTCGACCTCGGCCCGCTCGTGGAAGGCCAGGGCGTCCACGTCGACGCCCCCCTCCGCCACGAGGCGGGGGAGGTCGCCGAGGTGCTCGGCGAGCGTCCCGGCAGCGGTATCCGGGTTGACGAACACGAACGGCCCCCAGGTATCGACGAGCAGCGGGACGAGGCCGAGTCCCTCGCGGTCGAAGCCAGGCTCCATCTCGGAGCGAGGCGCCGAACGGAGCGATCCGTCGAGATCGTAGGTCCAGGCGTGGTACGGGCACTGGAGCGTCTCGCGCTTGCCGGATCCGTCGCAGAGGAGGTAGCCGCGGTGGCGGCAGACGTTCACGAAGGCGCGGAGCTCGTTGTCGCGACCGCGGACGATGATGACGGGCACGCTTCCTGCACGGCTCGTAACGAAGGAGCCGGGCTCGGCGAGCTCGTCGGTGTGCGCTGCGTACTGCCACGTGCGCCGAAAGATTCGCTCCTGCTCGAGGCGCGCCACGGCCGGGTCGACGTACCAGTCGTAGGGGATCGTGCTGAAGTCGGTTGTCGTCGCCATTACCGGAATGCTAGCCGCATGGTCGTGCTCGCAGAGCCGGTCACTCAACTTCCGGTGGGCTTGCGAGATACGTCGCGCAGACGTCTGCGAACGGCACGTCCGCGACGATTTGCCCGCGGTGAGCAGAAGTGTGGGCTTGCCTCCGCGGCGGCCGCCCGGAGGGCGCATTCGTGAGCGCGGTCAAGGGGTGAGGCTGAAGCCTCA
>JANOFZ010000449.1:0-3753 GCA_031413935.1 Thermoleophilia bacterium
GGCGGGGCGTCCTCGTCTGGGTCTTAAGCCGGTAGTTTGTGGGGTTTCTCCAAACTAACGACCTTAAATTTTTGTGGCTACACACCGCACTACCATGTTGATTCAGAAGTGCGGCGTCTCATAACGATGCTGCTTCC
Organism: Thermoleophilia bacterium; assembly: GCA_031413935.1. Classification (GTDB taxonomy): domain Bacteria; phylum Actinomycetota; class Thermoleophilia; order Gaiellales; family Gaiellaceae; genus Gaiella. Next base: position 138 of record JANOFZ010000449.1, read on the forward strand.
TGTCAAACGGTATGAGACGCCGCACTGGAGCAAGCGTCTGAGCTAGCTCTCCGGGTCGTACCCGAACTCACGGAGCTCCTGCGAGCAACGGCAGGCCACCGCGATCTTCCTCGCCCACTCGACCGCGTCCTCGCGCGTCGGCAGTTCGAGCACGGTGAACCCACCCGTGAGCTCGGAGCCCGGATAGATCTCGGTGCTCACTGACCCGTCGGCTGAGACCAACAGGGGATCGACTTCCTCGGCGACTCCACCGCCAAAGACGTAGACCCCGGCAGCCTTCGCCTCCTCGATCACAGCGTGGGATTCAGCGAAGACGATCGGGAACTCCTCGTCGGCGAGCACCATGGCTTCGCTCGGGAAGGAGATGAGGTACTTGGTCACGCTTCGATTGTGCCCACCGGCGAGTCGGACAGCAACCGCTGTGGATCGTTGAAGGCAACCACCCGCCCGCTGCGCATCAAGACTCTAGTGCAGCGTTCCGGAAGTCGCTTGGTGATCCTGGCGCGCGAAAAGCAAGCCGGGCAAGGACTCAGGGAGCCTCCATATCGGGGTATACGGGGGCGACTGAGGACACTGCACGGCGCAGCTTTGCAGCCGCCCAGGGCACGAGTGACTTCCGGAACGCTGCACTAGGGCCTGAGCACCGCACGCCGGGGACCGGCAAGAAAGCCGGCCTCGACGAGGAGCGCCATCGCCTCGGTCTCGGCGACAGGCCGGCCGTCGAACCGCTCGACCGCGAGGCGCTTCGCATGGCCGTCGCGCACCCAGTCGGCAAGCGCGCCGAGAGCCGGTCGCAGCCATTCCTCGTCTGGTTCGCGAAGTGGCACGAGCGTGCGGCCGCCGCGCTCGACGAAGAGAGCGGCCGACCCGTCGAGCAAGACGACGTGCGCACCGGCGACCCGGGCTGCTCGCGCGCCTGCGCGCCGCGGCCACGGGAGGGCTGCACCATACGGCTGAGCCGGGTCGGCCGCGGCCAGAACGAGCGCCTCCGCCGCCGCTTCCGAGCGAAGCTCCCTCAGCCGCTCCACCGCTCCGGCGAGTGCAAACTGCGCCCCGCCGAGGCCCTCGACGAAGTACCCTCGGCGACAGCCGCCGATGGTCTCGAGGGCGCGCAACTCTCCGTAGACGGCGCCGTACCCACCGGCGTGTCCCTCTGCTCGCACGCCGTCGCGCACGATGATGCCCTGCCGCTCGAGCAGAAGCTCCGCAAGCGCTCGCCGATCCACCGACGTCGGGAAGAGCCGCGAGGTGAGCGACCAGCGCCCCTGGGTCGATGTCGTCCCGGCGGCGCGTGTACGCGCGAATCGGCGCGGCCGGCGGTCTGTCACCGGTGTTCCGTACCGCCGAGCCGCTCGGAGCGGCGTCCATGCGTCGTTTGTCACCTCGCCCGCCCAGACGAGCTCCCAGAGCGCCGGGAGCGCCGCCTCGGCATCGAGTCCCGTGCTCTCGAGGAGATCGGGCCAGAACTCGGCCGAGCGCTCGAGCGCTTCACGAAGCGCCTGCGCTGCCTCTCCTTCAGGCGGCGGTGCGCCCGCCGGCGCACCGAGGAGCGACGCGTCGGCCCTGAAATACAGAGCAACGCGGTCGAGCCCTGCTCCGACCCAGACGACCTCGCCCGTGGCACACAGGGCATCGAGCGACGCAGAGTGATAGTCGGGGACACGGCGGCGCAGCACCTCGCTCTCCCACAACGAGACAGGGAGAGGCAGCCCCTGCAGCGGAACGAGCGCTTCTCGCAGCGTTGCTCGCCGGTCGATCCCGTGCCAGGCGGGGAGAAAGCGTCCGAACGCTGCCTGCTCGGCCGGCTCGACCTCCTTCCGCAGGGCCGCGAGCGAGGCCCGGCGGAGTCGCCGAAGCACGTCGGGATCACACCACTCCCGTTCCGTGCCGCCGGGACGAAGCTCACCGCGAACGAGCCTGTCGGCCTGCTCGAGAGCCGTGAGACAGCTCTCGACGACGTCGAGCTCGAGCCCGTACCGACCAGCCGCCTCGGCGGACGTGAAGGGGCCGCGCGCCCTGGCGAAGCGTCCCAAGAGGACGCCGAGCGCGTCGGGCACGGTGTCGAGGAACGCCTCTGGCAGGCCGCCCGGCGGCATCACGCCGAGCGAGTCGCGGAACAGGCCTGCATCTTCGATCGCGATCAGCCGCTCCTCCCCCGCCATCCGGACCCGCAAGGCACGGCGCTCGGCCTCCAGCAAGGCAGCGTGGGCAGCGTCGACCTCGTCGTCTCGAAGATCGCCGCGACGCCGAAGGAGGTCGTGCAGCTCGTCGGGCGAGCGAGGGTTACCGGCAAGCTGCGCCTCGACGTCGGCGAGCGCAACCGGATCGAGCAGGTCGCGTAGCTCCTCCTGCCCGAGCAGCTCGCGAAGGAGGTCCCGGTCGAGCGAGAGCGCCTGCGCCCTCCGCTCGGCCGCGGGCGTGTCATCCTCGTACATGTAGGTGGCGACGTACGCGAAGAGCAGCGATGACGCAAACGGCGAAGCCGACGGCGTCTCGACCTCGACGAGATCGAGCTCGCGAGTCTGGAGCCCGCGCAGGATTCCCTTCAGCGCCGGCAGGTCGAAGACATCCTGCAGACACTCGCGATACGTCTCGAGAACGATCGGGAAGGAGCCGTAGTTGCGCGCGACCTGGAGCAGGCTCTGGGCCTTGAGGCGCTGCTGCCAGAGCGGCGTCCTCTGACCTGGACGGCGGCGCGGGATCAGGAGTGCTCGTGCCGCGTTCTCACGGAATCGGGCGCCGAACAGGGCCGTCTGCCCTACCTCCTGGACGACCAGATCCTCGATCTCCTCGGGTGAGAGGAGTAGATCTGTGATCGGCGGAGGAAGGTCGGCCTCCGGGAGGTGGAACGCGATCCCGTCGTCCGACCAGATCGACTGCACCTCGAGCCCGAGCGAGTCGCGCAGCCGCGCGCCGAGCGCCATCGCCCACGGGGCGTGAACCCGGGCGCCGAACGGGGTCAGGATGCACAGCCGCCAGTCGCCGATCTCGTCGCGAAAGCGCTCGACGACAATGGTTCTGTCGGAAGGGACGACGCCACCGTTCGCCGTGGCCTGGTCTCGGAGGTACGTGAGCAGGTTCCTCGCTGCGAGTGCGTCGAGGTGGTAGTCGGTGCCGAGGGTCGCGAGCGCCTTCGCGTCGCTCAGCGCGACGAGCTCTCGCGAGGCGCGGCCGATCTTCTCGCCCAGCTCGAACGGTCGCCCCACTCCCTCTCCCTTCCAGAACGGCACCGCACCGGGCGCGCCCGGCGCCGGAGAAACGAGCACGCGATCGCGCGTGATCTCCTCGATCCGCCACGTCGAGGCGCCGAGCATGAAGGTCTGGCCCTGACGCGCCTCGTACACCATCTCCTCGTCGAGCTCGCCGACGCGCCCGCCGCCTTCGACCTGGAAGACGCCGAAGAGGCCACGGTCGGGGATCGTGCCGGCGTTCGTCACCGCCAGCCGACGCGCACCCTGCCGTCCCTTGATGACACCCGCAGTGCGATCCCAGACGATTCGCGGGCGTAGCTCCGCAAACTCGTCCGACGGATAGCGACCGGCAAGCATATCGAGCACGTTCTCGAGCTGCGCGCGGGCGAGATCGGCGAAGGGGTAGGCGCCACGGACGAGCTGAT
>JANOFZ010000450.1:0-2330 GCA_031413935.1 Thermoleophilia bacterium
CGGACAAGACCACGACCGACATGCTCCACTGGTGGATCGACGATCCCATGGGCTCGATCGTCAAGATGCAGCAGGATCTCGGTCTCGACCCGATGATCACGACCTACAGTCAGCACATCGGTGAGCACGAGATCTGGCCGCGGATGCTCTTTCCCCGTCCATTCGAAACGGAGACGTGGGTGGAGACCTTCGACGTCTCCGGTCAGGGCGAAGGGTGGCGTGAGCATTCACACCAGATCCGCACCCCGGACGGTGACCTCAGTTACTCGTACCGCACCGAGGACGGCTTCGGCACCTCGTGCCACGATTTCCTGCTCCGGGGCGACGAGCCAGAGACGAAGCTCGCGGCCCTGCGCCACTTTCCGTCTGCCGATCTCTACGACATGACGGTTCTCACGGGAATGGTCGAGAAGGTTGGCGAAGAGGCATGGTGGTTGCATCACGTGATCGGGCCGTGGGACATGGCCGCCGAGATCCGCGGCCTCGTCGACCTCTCGATGGATATCTACGATCGGCCGGAATTCGTCCACGAACTGATGCGCGTCTGCACGGACTGGATCAAGGGCTTCTACCGGCGTCTCGGCGAAACCGGAATCCACTCGATCTCGATGAACGAGACGTGGACAGGAGTTGGGGTGGCGCGCGATCATTTTGCCGAGTTCATGAAGCCCTATGAGGCGGAATGTGTTGCCGCCGCGCATGACGCCGGCTACCTCGTGAGCTTTCACAACTGCGGCCGGGCGACGCTGCTGCTCGAGGATATCGCCGACACCGGCCCGGATGCGATCGAGACCCTCACGTCTGATCGCTCGTCGGGCGACGTCGATCTCGCCGATGCAAAACGGCGGATCGGGGATCGAGTGTGTCTGTTTGGCGGGTTCAACGAGCATCTCCTGTACGAGGGAGATGCGGATGTCGTCAAGGCGGAGGTTCGACGCTGCCTCGATGCCGCAATGGAGGGCGGCGGCTACGTCCTCCGCTCGACCGGTCAGATCTTCGATGCCAAGCCGGGAATGATCGAGCTCATGTGCGAAACCGTCCGTGAGTACGGTCGCTACAACTGAGTCGTCAAGATCTAGTGCATGGCCGATCCTGATCTCTTCGACGTCGAGACGACAGCTGTGGGACCCGAAGGGGTCCTGCCGCTGACGGAGTCGTTCCTGCGGGAGCGCCCATCCGGCGATGTGTTCGGACTGTCGCAGAACGCCGGCATGGGGTGGGAGGCCTCCAAGGTCGCGCGGGACGAATACCTGATCCTCTCGACGCTCGGCGGTCTGCGCTCCGACGACGGCTCACCCGTTGCTCTCGGGTATCACACGGGCCACTGGGAGGTCGGGCTGCTCGTGCGCGAGGCTGCGATCGAGCTCGACCGTCTCGGGGGACTGCCCTTTGCAGCCCACGTCTCCGACCCATGCGATGGTCGAACCCAGGGGACGACCGGGATGTTCGACTCGCTTCCCTATCGAAACGACGCGGCGCTCGTCCTCCGCAGGCTCGTCCGGAGCCTGCCGAATCGGCGGGGAGTGATCGCGGTCGGAACCTGCGACAAGGGGCTGCCCGCGATGATGATGGCGATCGCCTCGTTTCGTGAGCTCGCGGGAGCAGTGATCCCCGGAGGGGTGACGCTTCCGCCGCGTCGCGGCGAGGACGCCGGAGCCGTACAGACGCTCGGAGCCCGCTTCGCACACCAGCTCGTCACGCTCGACGAGGCTGCCGATCTCGGCTGCCACGCCTGCGCCACACCGGGTGGCGGCTGCCAGTTCCTCGGAACCGCGGCAACGTCTCAGGTCGTGGCCGAGGGTCTCGGGTTGACGGTGCCGCACGCGGCGCTCGCTCCCTCGGGGCAGCCGATCTGGCTCGATGTGGCCCGTCGAACCGCCGTCGCCGTGCACGATCAATGGCAGAGCGGCCGCACGCTGGAAGCGGTGCTCACCGACAAGGCAATCGAGAACGCGATGCTCGTGCATGCGGCGTTCGGCGGATCCACGAATCTCCTCCTCCACATTCCAGCCGTTGCTCACGCCGCGGGCCTGCGGAGACCCACCGTGGAGGATTGGCGCAGGATCAATCAGGCGGTGCCTCGGCTGGTTGACGCGCTGCCAAACGGGCCGGCGAACCATGTCACCGTTCGTGTCTTCCTCGCCGGCGGCGTGCCGGAGGTGATGCTCCATCTGCGACGCCGAGGTCTTCTCCATTGCGACGCTTTGACGGTTACCGGGCGAACGATGGGCGACGTTCTCGACGAGTGGGAGGACAGCGAGCGGCGTTCTCGGCTGCGTGACAGGCTCGTCGAGGCGGACGGCATCGACCCGGACGACGTCATCTCTCCG
>JANOFZ010000451.1:0-3131 GCA_031413935.1 Thermoleophilia bacterium
TCAGCTGAGCACCGATGGGAGCTTCGCGACAACGTCGCTCGCGACGAGTCCTGCCTGGTGTGGCACCGCAGCTGCCGCGAGCCCGTGCGCCGTCGCGGCTGCCGCGGCCGCGGTGACCGGGTCGAGCCCCTTGGCAAGAAGCGCCGCAATCACACCCGTCAGTACATCGCCCGTGCCGGCGGTCGCGAGCGACGGTGGGCCCGTCTCGCAGACAACAGGACCGCCGCCGGGAGCCTGCACGATCGTGTCGGCACCCTTGAGGACGACGACTGCGCCGAACATCTCGGCAGCCGCCCTCGCTGCCTCGAGACGATGCGCGTCGACCCACGCGGATTCCTTCCCGAGGAGTCGCGCGAGCTCGCCTGTGTGGGGAGTCAGAACGGTCGGATGAGAGCGGGTCATGGGTCGGAGCTCGAACAGCGCGTCGGCGTCGACGACGACGGGCAGCTCGAGCGCTGCGAGGAGCCGGGTGACGAGCGCGAGCGCCTCGGGGCTACGCCCGAGCCCGGGGCCGATGGCGACGGCGTCGGCCCGCGCAACCTCCGACCGGATCGTCTCCTCGGCGTCGTCCCAATCGAAGCCGCGCTTCACCGGCTCGAGCGCGAGAGCCTCGACCGCCGCGAGACACGCCCGCGGGACGGCAAGCGTGACGTAGCCGGCATCGGCCCGAAGCGCGGCCATCGCGGTGAGGACGGGTGCACCGGTCGTTCCCGGCGCCCCGCCGACCACGAGCACGGCACCCGCGCTGAACTTCGAGTCGCGAAGGCCTCGGCGCGGTACCTGCTCGAGCAGCTCGCGCGTTGCTCTGCGCGCCGCGGCCGGCGCTGCCGCGAGGCCGATGTCCGCGATCACGATCTCCCCGGCGTGGAATCGCCCTGGCGCGACGTGAAGCCCAACCTTGCTCGCGTGGAACGTGACGGTGAGGGTGGCGTTCACCGCCGAGCCGGCGACCTCGCCGGTCGAGGCATCGACGCCCGACGGTAGATCGACCGAGAGGACGGGGTTACCGCAGGCGTTGATGCGCTCGATCAGCTGTGCCGCCTCGGGCCGTGGCTCACCGTGGAACCCCGTCCCGAGGAGCGCGTCGATGACGACGTCGCACCCTTCGACCGCGTCCGTCTCGACCGCCTCCAGGCCCACCTCACGAAGAAGACGTGCCGCTATCCGTCCGTCGCCCCCGTTCGACCCACCTCCACACACAACGGCGAACCGCCGTGCGTCCGGGAACGCCCGGCGAGCCTCATGCGCGACGGCCGCACCCGCGCGCTCCATCAGCTCGGGTGCCGTGGCGGGGAAGCCGGGGTACGCCTCCTCCGCGGCGCGCATCTCGGCGGCGGTGAAGAGCCGCTCGAACCCGGGCTGGGCCACCCTAGTCCCCGAGCTTCACGACGCAGGAGGCGCCTGCCATCGTGTGCGAGTGGGTCAGCGAAACGTCAATCTCGCGCATCCCGACCCGCTCGGCGTATCCGGCGGTGCGGCCCGTCAGGGTCACGCCAGGCTTCGGCGGGCCAACGATCTCGATGTCCTTCCACGTGAACCGAACGCCGCATCCGAGCGCCTTGCCCACGGCCTCCTTGCCGCAGAACCGGGCTGCGTAGCTCTCGGCCGGGTTGCGCCTCGTCTCGCAGTAGTCCTGCTCGGCCTTCGTGAAGCACCGATCGCGGAACCCGGGTCGCTCGAGCGCCCGCACGATACGCTCGATCTCGATCAGGTCGGTGCCGATCTTGACGGTCAACGTAGACCCACGCCCTAGAGTGATCGCTCGAGCCACTCGGGGAAGTGTGCGAGCGAGCTGAGCACGATCTCGGGCACGAGACCGGAGCTCTCGAGCGTCTCGGGCCTGAACTTGCCGGTGCGTACGAGCGCCGTCCGCATTCCGAAGCTCTGCGCTCCGCGCACGTCCGCCTCGACGTCGTCTGTGACCATCCAGGTCAGCTCCGGCTGGGCTCCGAGCGCATCGAGTGCGGCGGCGAAGTAGGCCGGGCTTGGCTTGCCGAGGATCGTGGCGTCGACGCCCGTCGCGTACTCGAGACCCGCGACGAACGCACCTGCATCGAGCAACGGCCCACGGCTCGTCTGCCACCACTTGTTCTTGTGCAGGCAGTACAGCTCCGCGCCCATCTGCAGCTCCGCGAAGGCGCGGCCGAGGTTCATCCACGAGAACACCTGGTTGGGCTCCGTCGTCTCGTCGCACCCACCGAGGAGCACTGCGTCGGCCCGATCGCCAACGAGCTCGATCCCCTCCAGGTCGGGCAGGATCGCTCCCATCGTGAGCGCCAGAACGCGCTTGCCGGCAAGCTCTCTCGCTGCGGCTCTCGGTGTCGTCTGGAGCTCGTCGTCCTCGAGGTCGAAGCCGAGCTCCCGCAGCTCGTGCGCGAGAGTCTCCCGCGGGCGCGTGGAGTTGTTGGTGACGAAGCGGAGTGCATGTCCCTGCTCTCGGAGGCGCGCGACCGCGTCGACCGCTCCGGGAATGGGCTCGCCCGAGACGTGGAGGACTCCGTCGATATCGAGCAGGATGCATGCCACGCCCGGCATTCTCCCAGATGGAGCGGCCGCTCGGCGTCTCGCAACGGTAGACCGGAAATGATCGTTGCGAGACGCCCTGCTCCCGGTTGACCGAGAGAGTGTGACGGAGCGTCAGCGCCACAGCGCGCTACCGTCTGGTCATGGCTCCAGGGCATCGCCACGGTCACTCCCACGCGGTTTCGAGCAGCTCGCTGCGCTCGTTGACGATCGCGCTCGTGCTCAACGCCGCCTACACGCTCGTCGAGATGATCGCCGCGCTTCTGGCCGGGAGCCTCTCGCTCCTCGCAGACGCGGGTCACAACCTCTCCGACGTCGTCGCGCTGGCCGTTGCGGCCGGTGCGGTGATGCTTGCTCGCCGTCCGGCCACCCCGAATCGGAGCTGCCTGCGAGGGGGATATCAAACGATTCTGCAGAGCAGTTACGCCTGGGAGCGGGCAGATCTTAGAGTGCTTACAATCGCATGGCCAGGAGGTCTCCGACCGATGCTACCAGACCTTTCCGAAGGGCACGTTCTTGTTCAAGTAGCCGGGTGGGCATTAGCGAGAGATGTTTTTGGTTTCTGAGAGTACACAGAACGTCAGCTTCACGCCCGCCACTTCGATCTG
>JANOFZ010000452.1:0-2958 GCA_031413935.1 Thermoleophilia bacterium
TGCCACTCCTCGCGACCGACGTAGCGTTGCTTGCCGGGCGAGATGAGCTCGAAGAGTCGCTTGTCCCACACCTCGTAGTTGGGATGGTAGATCGAGATCCCGTAGTCCTTGAATCGCTGCGCGTCGGCCTTTGGCAGTGCCTGTGCCACGACCTTGCCGAGCCAGCGGCCGGGGAAGCGCTCCTCGATCGCCTGGGCGTAGCGGCCGTAGAACTCGGCTTCCCCGAGCCCGTCGACCGAACTCGTGACGGAGCCCCCGGTCAGCGTGTAGGCCTTGCTCGTTCCGGCCGTGTCGTAGCGGTCGATGATCGCAAGCGCCTCGAGCACGTCCTCGATCGGCTTGATCCCGGTGTACGGTCGCCCCTCCCGCTTGTGCTGGCGCCAGTTGTGGTTGATGTCGCAGAAGCCGCACTCCTCCTTGGCGCCGAAGTACTGGCAGAGGCGCAACACTGTGAGGTAGATCAGGTAGCCCCACTGAATCGTGGGCGCGGTCTCCATCACCGTCTTCCCGTTCGTGAGCGTGTGGCGGTAGTACTCGGGCATCTCCGGAAGGTGCACGTCGGCAAGAGGTCGACTGTCGACGGATAGGCCAAGGGTGCCGTCCTCGGTCAGCCCCACGCGGTATGGCGAACCGGGATTAACGCGCACCGAGACGATGGTGCGGCGGAGATCGAATGGCCCGCCGGTCAGTGCCAGCTCCTCCGGTGGCCGCCGCAGGGCCGCCTCGCCGAGATCGGCGAGAGGCTTCTGATCGAACGAGAAGATGAAGTACGACTTCGGCTTGACCTCGCCCTCGAGGTTGTCACTCAGGGCCGATCCGTCGAACGCCATGCCCGTGCGGAGTAGATCCTCCTTCAGGATCGCCTCGGGCGGGACGTCGGGAAAGCGCTCGACGAGGGACTCGAGGAGCGCGGTACGGGAGCCGGAGACCAGATCGCTCACCCCTTCACGGTATCGGCCAGAGCCGGTGCCCGGACGACGCAACCGCCGTGGCCAGTTACGCTGCGTTTGGATGATCAAGCTCGGTCGTATCTCCTACGTCAACATGGCGCCCGTCTTCCACAGCCTCGAGTACGAGGTCGAGGAGGTCGTCGGCGTGCCGACGGAGCTCAACAGGATGCTCCTCGACGGAGAGCTCGACGTTGCCCCGATCTCCTCCATCGAGTACGCGCGTCATGCCGACTCGCTGCGGCTCATGCCACGCCTGTGCGTCTCGTCGGAGGGGGCGGTCGACTCGATCCAGCTCGTGACGCGCATGGCGCTCGGGCACGTGCGCTCCGTCGCCGTCACGCCCGAGAGCGCGACATCGGTCGTGCTGACGCGCATCCTGCTCCCGGCCGCCGAGATCCGGTCGTTCGAGGAGGAGGCCGACGCGAAGTTGCTGATCGGCGATGCGGCCTTGCGCAGCGCCTTCGAGGATCCCACGCCCCACTACGATCTCGGCCGTCTCTGGCTCGAGAAGACCGGGCTGCCGATGGTGTTTGCCGTCTGGGCCGCTCCGGAACCGGTCGTCGAAGGGCTCTCCGACCTCGAGCACGCCCTTGTTGCATCGGTGCGCCTCGCCCGCTCCGAGCCCGAGAAGCTCGCGTACGAGGCGAGCGAGCGCTACGGCTATCCTGCGGGCTTCCTCGCCCGCTACTTTGAGAAGCTCCGGTATAGCTTCGGCCCCCGCGAGCGCGCCGGCTTCTACACCTTCCTCGAGATGGCCCGGGATGTCGGCGAGCTCCACCACGTGCCCGAGCTACGGTTCGCCCGCGATGCCGAGGTACCGCTCTGAGCGTCACGTAGCACCCGAGGGCAGGCGACGCGATCGAGCCGTCGCTCTCATCGTCCTCTCATCCGGCGATCGTAGATTCGGTGGATGAACAACGTGACGGGTGTTCGACGCACCCCTGCATTGGCGGTACTGTCGCTTGCAGCTCTCGGAGCGATGCTGTTCGCGGGCGGCTGTGCGCGCGGGGGCGGAGCAGGGGCTGCACCTCCTACGGCGACTGCCGCTCGTGGTGACGTTGTCCTCGACGTCGGCGGTGTAGGGCAGATCGTGGCAGCGGGAGCCGCTCCCTCGGTCGCGGTATCCGCTCGACAGAGCGCGGCCACTGGCTCGGGCTCAACGGCCGCTCCGGCCGACGCGGTCTTCGCGACAGCGAGCGGTCGCATCGCGCGGTACCTGGTCGCCCCGGGCGAGCGGGTCTCGTCGGGCCAGGCACTCGCCGTGGTCGACGACTTGAGCGCCGCTTCTGCCGCGGTGGTTCAGGCCCAGCTCGAACTGGAGACGGCGCGGCTCGAGCTCCGGCTCAAGCAAACTGTTGACCCCGCGCGCGGGCTGCCGGCCTCGGCAGCAGAGCTGACCGCGGCTCGCGCGGCCGGGAGCGCGGCGCAGCGAAGAATGCGGGTGATCGCCCGACCCGCAACCACGGACGTGACCGCGGCACAGCTCGAGCTGCGTAAGGCCGAGGCCGATCTCGCCGTGCTCTTGCGTGCCCCGGCCCCGGTTGCACGTGCGGCCGCCGAACGCGCGGTCGCCGTCGCGTACGGGAAGCTCGCGCAGGCGACCGGCCCCTCGAGTGCTGCAGATGTTCTCGCGGCGAAGCAAGAACTGGCACGGGCGCAGGCGGACCTCGAGGCGCTTCACGCAGCTCCCGGAACGGCCGCTGTTGAGGCTGCGACGCTTGCGGTGACTCTCGCGCAGCAGAAGCTCTCGCAGCTCCCTGCCGGCTCTCCTCAGACGGACGTGACCCAGGCGCGCCTTGAGCTCGCGACGGCGCAGTCGGCTCTCGAGACGCTGCAGCGGAAGCCCGCCGCAGCGGCGGTTGCGGCGGCGCGAGCAGCGGTCGACCTTGCGGCGGCGAAGCTCTCGGGCGTCACAGGGCCGGCGAGCGCGCTCACGGTTGCTTCTGCCAGAGCCGAGCTCGACCGAGCACGCAGTGAGTTGCAGGCGGTCAGGCTCCGCGCCAACCCC
>JANOFZ010000453.1:0-3064 GCA_031413935.1 Thermoleophilia bacterium
CGACGTCGTCAAGGGCATTCGCAGCGAGTACCAGTACGGCTTCTCGAATCCCGACGAGGCGAAGGACTACTTCTTCAAGTCCGGCCGCGGCCTCTCCCACGAGGTCGTCGAGGCGATCGCCGAGCACAAGAACGAGCCACAGTGGATGCGCGACTTCCGCCACAAGGCGCTCGACTACTTCTACGCCCGCCCGATGCCCAACTGGGGCGGAAACGTCGGCGAGATCGACTTCGAGAACATCTACTACTACATCAAGCCGACCGAGAATCAGGTCGACAGATGGGAGGACCTTCCCGCCGAGATTCTCGACACCTGGGACAAGCTCGGCATCCCCGAAGCCGAGAAGAAGTACCTGGCGGGCGTCGGTGCCCAGTACGAGTCCGAGGTCGTGTACCACAAGCTGCAGGAGGATCTCGAGCGTAAGGGCGTCATCTTCCTCGACATGGACTCAGCGCTCCGCGAGCACGAGGACATCGTCAAGCAGCACATGGCGACGATCATCCCTGCGAACGACAACAAGTTCGCCGCACTCAACTCGGCGGTCTGGTCCGGTGGCTCGTTCATCTACGTTCCGCCCGGCGTCCGCATAGAGATGCCGCTGCAGGCCTATTTCCGGATCAACGCCGAGAACATGGGCCAGTTCGAGCGCACCCTGATCATCGTCGACGAGGACGCCTACGTGCACTACGTCGAGGGCTGCACCGCGCCAATCTATTCGTCCGACTCGCTGCATTCGGCGGTCGTCGAGATCATCGTCAAGCCGCGCGGCCGCTGCCGCTACACCACGATCCAGAACTGGTCGAACAACGTTTACAACCTCGTCACCAAGCGCGCGGTCGCGCACGAGGACGCGACGATGGAGTGGGTCGACGGCAACCTCGGATCGAAGCTGACGATGAAGTACCCGGCCATCTGGTTGATGGGCGAGCGGGCACACGGCGAGGTTCTGTCGATCGCGTTCGCCGGGAAGGGCCAGCATCAGGACGCGGGCGGCAAGGTCGTTCACGTCGGCAAGAACACATCCTCCGTGATCACGTCGAAGTCGATCTCGAAGGACGGCGGCCGAGCCGGTTATCGCGGCCTCCTTGAGGTGGCGCGTGGTGCGACCGGCTCGAAGTCCAAGGTCGTCTGTGACGCATTGATCCTCGATGACGAGTCGCGCTCCGACACCTACCCGTACATCAAGGTCGATGAGAGTGATGTCGACCTCGGCCACGAGGCAACGGTCTCCAAGATCGGTGAGGAGCAGCTCTTCTATCTGATGAGCCGTGGCCTCTCCGAGTCCGAGGCGAGCGCGATGATCGTCTCCGGGTTCGTCGAACCGATCACGAAGGAGCTGCCGCTCGAGTACGCCGTCGAGATGAACCGGCTGATCCAGCTCCAGATGGAAGGCAGTGTTGGCTGATCGGTTGATCGTCGAACGCGTCGATTTCGTTTCCGTGCCCGTTACGGATCTCGAGAGCTCCACGGCGTTTTACCGAGACACCCTTGGACTCGAGCAGATCGGTGATGGTATGTGGCCCGAGTTCCAGCTCGGCGAAAACGTGAGCCTCTACCTCCTCGACCCGACAAACATCGAGCAGGAGTTCACAGGGCCGCACTCGTCGCCGATCGCGTTGCGCGTCGCTGACGTCGAGGTTGCTCGGAGCGAGCTCGAGGCAAGGGGAATCTCGTTTGCCGGCGACACCTTCGATTCGGGTGTCTGTCACATGGCCCACTTCAGCGATCCCGACGGCAACGTCTTCATGCTGCACCGCCGGTACGCCCCCGCATGAGAGCTGACCTGCTCGAGCGCTACCAGGCGATTCCGCTGCCGACGAAGTCGGAGGAGCACTGGCGCTTCACCGACCTCACCGGCTTCGACCCCGACGCGTACACCGCCGCGAGCGCCGCTCCCGTCGCACTTCCCGAGACGATGCTCGAGATCGAGGCCTCCGGCGTCGCCGTCGTCGGTGAGACCGGCATCACGATCGAGCACGCCCCGGAAGGCATTCGCTTCGAACTGCTGACCGACGACCACCCGCTGCTCGGCACGCTCGTCGGTCACAGCGAGAAGTTCGCGGCTCACAACGCCGCGATGTGGGAGCACGGCATCCTCGTCCACGTCCCGAAGGGCATCGTGGTCGAGAAGCCGCTCTACATCAGGATCGCGAACACGGTCGAGGGTGGCTCGCTCTTCTGGCGGCTCCTGATCGTCGCGGAGGCTCAGAGCCAGTTCACCGTGATCGAGGAGTACGCGTCAGCATCGCCAGAGCTCTCCGGCTACTCCAACGCGGCTGTCGAGATCGTCGTCGAGGACGGCGCCAAGGTCGAGTACGTCTCTGTCCAGAACCTGTCGCAGAGCACGTGGCACTTCGCCTCGCATCACGCGACGGTCGGACGGGACGCCGAGTTGGACTGGGTCGCGGGTGGCTTCGGTTCCGGCGGCGGCAAGGTCTGGATCCAGAATGATCTCGCAGGGCAGGGTGCTACATCGCGGGTCACGGGTGCGTATTTCGTCGACAACGTGCAGCGACTCGACTACGACACGTTCCAGGAGCACATCGCCCCGAACACGACATCCGACTTCGCGTTCAAGGGTGTGCTGCGTGACACCGCGAGCGCCGTCTGGCGCGGAATGATCAGGGTCGAGAAGGGTGCGCAGAAGACGAACGCTTATCAGGAGAACCGCAACCTGCTGCTCTCGAAGACGGCCCACGCCGATTCGATCCCGGGACTCGAGATCCTCGCGAACGACGTGCGGTGCACGCACGGTGCGACGCTGAGCCAGGTCGACCGCGAGCAGCTCTTCTATGCCATGGCGCGTGGACTGTCCCGGCAGGAGGCAGAGCGTCTGATCGTGCGTGGCTTCTTCCAGGACGTGCTCGATCGGATCGAACTCGAGCCTGTGAGGACGGCGCTCGGCGCTGCGCTCGAGGCCCGGATTCCACAGGCCTAAGAGCACGTTTCAGAACGAAGCCTTGTGCCGCCGGAACGTGCTGGGCGGCACGCTGCTTCGTCCTCGGTCGCCCCGATACGTCCCGTATCGGCAGGCTCCCTGCGTCCTCGCATCGCACTCGCCCAT
>JANOFZ010000454.1:0-2495 GCA_031413935.1 Thermoleophilia bacterium
CCCCTGGGGCCGGGGCTGTTGTGCCCCCCCCGGGGCGCGGCATGCGCCCCGCCCCTACCGGGTTTCCGGTGGAACAATTGGAGAGGGTGCACTAGGTGGCGTTTCTCCTCGACACGAACGTCATCTCGGAGCTCCGGCGTCCGCGTCCCGACCCTCGCGTCCAGAAATGGCTCGGAGGTATTGCGTCGGTCGATCTCCATCTGAGTGTGCTCGTGACGGGCGAGATTCGGCGTGGCGTTGAGCTCCTGCGACCCCGAGAGCCCGACCGGGCCGCAACGCTCGACGCGTGGCTCGAGGGTCTCGAGCTCGCGTACGCCGACAGGCTGCTCCCCGTCTCCGCCTCGGTGTCCGACACGTGGGGGCGCCTCTCGAGCGTCCGGCCGCTGCCGGTGGCCGACGGGCTCATGCTCGCGACCGCGAAAGTCCATGGCCTCACGCTCGTCAGTCGCGAAGCCAGGGCGTTCGCCGATCTCGGCGTGCCGACGCTAAGTCCCTGGGAGGCGCAGGGCGAGGGGCCAACGGCGTGACTTCGCCGTGACGCTTCCAGCCGCGCTGCAGCACGGCATCGACGAACTCGTCCACGAGGTCAACCCGAAGGAGCTCGAGCGATCCGCGCGTGTGCTCTCCGACGCGTATCGCGCGGGAGGGTCGTCCGCGTCACGGGCAGCGAAGGTGCCGGGTGAGGTTGCCGCCTACCTCGCCACACGCGCGCCGGCGACGTACGCCGCGGCAGCAGAGGTCTTCGCGCAGATCGGCGCGCTACGCCCGGAGTGGGCGCCGACCTCGGTTCTCGATCTCGGTGCCGGACCAGGGATCGCGAGCTGGGCTGCGGTTGAAGCGTGGCCCGAGATCGCAGCCGTGGCACTCGTCGAGGCGGAGGCCGAGATGGTGCGCGCAGGCCGGAAGCTCGCAGAGGCCGGTCCCGCGGCACTGCGCGGGGCGAGCTGGACCGTCGCCGATGCCGACGCGCCCGGCGGAGCGGAGGATCTCGTTGTCGCGTCGTACGTGATCGGAGAGCTGGCGCCGGCGGCGCTCGCGGAGCTCGTCCGACACGCATGGGCAAGGACGCTCGACACCCTCGTGATCATCGAGCCCGGAACGACCGCGGGCTATCGACGGACGCTCACTGCGCGGGACGCCGTGATCGCGGCAGGCGGTTCGGTCCTCGCACCCTGCCCGCACGACAGGCCCTGCCCGCTTCCCGAAGGAGACTGGTGTCACTTCTCGGTTCGCCTGCCGCGGAGCCGCACGCACCGGCTGGCGAAGGACGCCGAGCGGGGGTTCGAGGACGAGAAGTTCTCCTATGCCGTTCTCTGCCGGGAGCCGCACGAGAGGGCCGCGGCACGCGTGCTCCGGCGCCCCGACCTCCGTCCCGGTCATGTCGTGCTCGATCTGTGCACTCCGTCCGGACTCGAGCGGCGGACGGTGTCGCGGAAGAGCGGAAGCACGTACAAGCTCGCGAAGAAGGCTACCTGGGGAGAATCGCTGTCGACCGAGTGAGCGCGGCCCTGGGAGACCATCTGCGTTACGTTGCAGGTGTGGAGCGAATCGCGGTCGTCACAGGAGCATCGTCGGGTATAGGCGAGGCGATCGCGCGCACACTCACGCGCGACGGTTGGACGTGCGTGCTCGTCGCGCGCCGGGAGGATCGGCTCCGCGCGCTCGCCGAAGAGATCGGTGGAGAGATCGAGCTCTGCGACGTCGGAGACCGGGCAGCCGTGGAGGCACTCGCAGCCCGTGTCCTCGACCGCCATCCCGCGATTCACCTCCTCGTCAACAACGCCGGCATGCCGGCTCGCGGGACGTTCCTCAAGGTCGACCTCGACCTGGTCGAGGAGGTCGTGCGGGTCAACTACCTCGGCGGCGTCTGGTGCTCGCGGGTCTTCATGCCCGGGCTCGAGGCAGCCGCGCGGGCCGGCGGGGCGCACATCGTGAACCTCGTCTCGGTCGCGGGCACCGTCTCGTTTGCACCCGCGGGCGCTTATGCCGCCTCGAAGCATGCGCAGCTCGCGTACTCGCGGTCACTCGGTGCCGCATTGCGCGACTCGGGCATCCAGGTGCACTCGATCCTCCCCGGCTTCGTCGAGACGGAGGGGTTTCCGCAGAAGAAGGTGCTCAAGAGCCGTCTCCTGCGCCGCTTCGTGATCGAGGCGGAGGATGTCGCGAACACTGTCGTGAAGGCGATCGAGAAGGGAAAGAGCGAGTGCGTCGTTCCGTGGTTCCCCTACCGATTCGTCGGGATCGCACAGGCGGTGGCGCCCGGGCTCGTGGCACGGTTCGTCGGCATGTCCTCGCATCGAGGCGAATCGGTCTAAGAGGCTCTAACTCAAAGAAGCGCGGGCCGTCTGAACGCGCTGGGCGGGCACGTTGCTTCGTCCTCGGTCGCCCCGATACGTCCCGGATCGGCAGGCTCCCTGCGTCCTCGCATCGCACTCGCCCATCACGCCCAGCCAGCGCGTGGTCATTGAGTTAGAGCCTCTCAAGGGCGGAAAACC
>JANOFZ010000455.1:0-3906 GCA_031413935.1 Thermoleophilia bacterium
ACTCTGCACCGTCCACGCAAACGCACCGCGCGACGCGCTCCATCGCATCGAGACGATGGTTCTGATGGCCGGGTACGACCTGCCGATCAAGGCGATCCGCCAGCAGGTTTCGTCCGCGCTCGACCTGATCGTCCACCTTGAGCGGCTCGAGGATGGCTCACGCCGGGTCACGGCAATCACCGAGGTGCAACGGATGGAATCGGACGTGGTCACGCTCCAGGACATCTTCGAGTTCAAGGTCGAATCGATCGCCGCCGACCGCACCGTCACCGGGCGACTGCACGGCACGGGGCTTCGACCGATCTTCCTGAAGAAGTTTGAGAAGCACGGCATCGAGCTGCCGACCGACCTGTTCAACGTCCAGGGCAGAGCCGAGATCTCCGACATCGCGGAAGGCAAGCGAGCTCGATGAAGCTCCGTGGTGTCGTCGTCGGGGCGCTCCTGATCGTCGCTTCGATCGCGGCAGGCAGCGCCCTGGCCGCCGACCCCAACGGGTTCTCGGTCATCGAGGGCGGTGGCGCACTCTTCCCCGACCGCGCGTACGTCATCGTCCTGGAACAGAAGCGCCCGGTCACCTCGGCCGGCGTCGGCGTGACCGAGAACGGCAAACCGATGACGGGTGTCACGGTTGACTCTGGTGGTGGCGTCGGCACGGTGCTGCTGATCGACGCCTCGAACAGCATGAAGCCCTCGATCGATCAGGCGATGGCCGCCGCGCGCCAGTTCGCGGCCCGGAACCCCGGCACACCGCTCTCGGTTGTCACCTTCAACGCCAAGCCCCGGGTCGTGCTCCCGTTCACGACCGACAAGAAGGCGATCGCCCAGGCTCTCGCGACGAGCCCTCCCCTGGCCGAAGGGACGGCGATCTGGGACGCGCTCAGCGCATCGCAGGCTCAGATTCGAGGGGCAGCCCTCGGGGCAGGGCGCATCGTCCTCCTCTCGGACGGCGACGACGTCGGCTCGACGACAACCAGGCAGACGGCAACCGACGCGCTCGTGCGCGAGAAGGTGAGAGTCTTCTCGGTCGGGATCGCCTCGCCCGACTTCACGCCGGTCGACCTCGAGAGCGTCGCAGACGCCACGGGCGGCACGTACGCCCTTGCGAGCTCGAGAGCGGCCCTCAGCGGGATCTACAAGGAGCTCGGGTCGCAGCTCTCAAAGGAGTTCCTCCTGCGGTACCGCTCCCCCGCAGCGCCGGGAACCGACGTCAAGGTCGCCGTGTCGATCAAGGGGCTCGACAGCCCGGAGACGATCAGCTACACGACTCCCAACATCGGTAGCGCCGTCCCGTACAAGCCAGAATTCATCGATCGCCTCCTCCAGTCCTGGCTGCTCATGGTGATGGTCGTCCTTCTCATTGTCGGCCTGCTCGTCTACGCGGTCTCGAAGGTGCTCGAGGGTCGCCGCAACCGCCAGCTTCGTCGGCGCCTCTCCCAATACGTTTCAATCGACGAAGCTAACGCAGCCGCACGGAAGGAGGAGGTCGAGGGCCTCCTCAACCAGAGCGGCAGCGCCCGTCTTCGGTTCAGCGACTGGGACTGGACTGCGCGCATGCAAGTCGATCTCGAGCTCGCGAACATCAATCGCACACCACAGAACATCGCCTTCCTCACTGCCTTCCTCACCCTCATCGTGGCGCTCTTCTGCGGCGCTTTGCTTTCCCCCCCGTGGGCTCTCCTGGGAATCGCCGTTCCCTTCGCAGTTCGTGGAGTGATCTCCCACCGCGCGA
This sequence comes from Thermoleophilia bacterium, assembly GCA_031413935.1. GTDB lineage: Bacteria > Actinomycetota > Thermoleophilia > Gaiellales > Gaiellaceae > Gaiella. The sequence continues at coordinate 1,730 of JANOFZ010000455.1, forward strand.
GGAAATCACGAGACGCGTTCGGCGAACAGCTCCCCGACAACCTGGAGGTGCTCGCCTCGGCCCTCCGCGCCGGCCACTCGCTCGTCGGTGCGATGGCCGTCGTCGTCGAGGAATCTCCTGAGCCTTCGAGGGAAGAGTTCCGCCGAATCGTCACCGATGAGCAGCTGGGGATCCCGCTCGATGAAACACTCGAGCTCACCGCTCGGCGGATGGACAGCCAGGACATGGAACAGGTTGCAGTCGTCGCGTTGCTGCAGCGCGACGCCGGCGGAAACATGGCCGAGGTTCTCGACCGGGTGATCGAGAACATCCGCGCCCGCCAGGAGATCCTCCGCCTCGTGCGCACGTTGACCGCACAGGGCCGGCTGTCGCGCTGGATCCTCACGCTGCTCCCCGTGTTCGTTCTTGTCGTGCTCCTGATCATCAACCCCACGTACATGGAGCCGCTGTTCAACGAGCTGGCAGGTCAGATCGCGCTAGTGATTGCGACGATCATGGTCGTCATCGGCTCGCTCTTCATCAACAAGATCGTGAAGATCAAGGTTTAGTGTGATGTTCCTTCTCGCGATAACAGCTCTCGTCCTGCTCGGCGCAGCCGTCACGCTTCTCGTTCGCGGCTTCACGTCCGGCGGTGTCACGTCGAGCGAGACGGTCAGCCAGATCGGCGCCTACGGGTTCAGCGGATCGATGCCTGTCGGGTCGGAGGGCGGTGGCGAGAAGCGAAGCTTCCGAACCTTGTTCGACGAGATCGCCGGCTGGCTTGGCGCGCACGTCGGACAGCGGCTGTCGCGCCTCGGTGAACGGGAGCTGCGCGAGCGTCTCATCGCGGCCGGGATGTACACGTCGAGCCCCGGGCGCATCTTCGGCTACCAGTTCATCCTTGCTGTCGGTCTCCCGTTCATGTGGTTCTGGCTCGCGAAGCTCGCAGGCGTCAGCACGCTGCTCGTGGTCGCCGGCGTCGTCATCCTGGCCCTCTGTGGCTGGATCATGCCGCTGGCGTACATCGACTACACCCGCCGCAGGCGCCTGGAGACGATCGAGTACGACCTCCCAGACCTGATCGACCTCCTCGTCGTCACGGTCGAGGCCGGGCTCAGCCTCACGGCGGCATTCCGGATGTCTGCAGCGCGGTTGACCGGGCCGCTCGCGCAGGAGCTGCGCCTGACGCTCCAGGAGCAGAGCATGGGACTCACATTGACCGAATCGCTCCACCACCTGCTGGCGCGCGCCGACACGCCCGGGGTCCGGTCGTTCGTGCGCGCGATGACGCAGGGCGAGCAGCTCGGAGTCTCGACGGGCCAGATTCTGCGGACGCTCGCCGACGAGATGCGCAAGCGTCGGAAAGCCGCCGCCGAGGAACGGGCCCAGAAGGCCCCGATCAAGATGCTGTTCCCGCTCCTGATCTTCATCTTCCCATCCCTGTTCGTGATCATCCTGATGCCGGCGCTCCTCTCCATCGCCGACGCCCTCTGAGGCCGACGGTGGTTTGATGCGCGCGGTCGCGCTGACGCTCCGCCGGGAGGACGGCCGCATCGTCTGCGAGTCCGTTCTCGTCGCGGACACGATCGTTCGGCGGATGCGCGGCCTGCTTGGACGCAAGAGCCTCCCGCCGGGCGAGGGGATCCTCCTCCGCCCAGCCTGGTCGATTCATACCGCGTTCATGCGCTTCCCGATCGATGCGGTCTTCATCGATCCGGAGCAGGTCGTGATTCGTGTCGAGCACGGGCTGCGCCCGTTCAAGACAGCGTCCTGCCGAGGGGCGCGCGAGATCGTCGAGCTGGCGGCCGGCGAATGTGAGCGGCGGCAACTCGAGGTCGGCGATCGCGTTGCCTGGGCATCGTTGACCTCGCTCGAGGAGGGCCTGAGCTCGGAGAATGCGCTGGCGCGCCTCGAGCACAAGGCCGGCATCGTCCTCGCGAGCGACGACCAGCGATTCGTCAAGCTGGCACGATTCCTGCTCGAAGGACGCGGGTATGGCATCACCGCGCAGGTGCGGCCGGACGAGGTGCGGACGGCGCTCGAGGATGGCGGCGACGCTCTCCTGCTCGATGCAGGAGACGGCCTCGCTGACGCTCTGAGGCTCTCGAACGCAATCCGCGCCCGCAGGCCGGATATTCCCATCGTGATCGTGGGTGAAGAGGCTGCCGCGCGATCGCCGGAAGGCGCCATCGTTTTCG
>JANOFZ010000456.1:0-3883 GCA_031413935.1 Thermoleophilia bacterium
CGGTGGAAGACGAGAAGGTGGCACCCAAGCTCGACCTCACTGTCGAGCCCTCGCTCGACTCGCTCAGGCTCTACCTGCGCGAGATCGGGTAGGTGCCGCTGCTGACTGCGCATCAGGAGGTCTCGCTCGCAAAGAGGATCGAGCGTGGCGACATGTCGGCCAAGCAGCATATGATCGAGGCGAACCTGAGGCTCGTCGTCTCGATCGCCAAGGGGTACCTGGGTCGCGGTCTCTCGTTCCTCGACCTGATCCAGGAGGGGTCGCTCGGTCTGATCCGGGCAGTCGAGAAGTTCGATCATCGCAAGGGCTACAAGTTCTCCACGTACGCCACGTGGTGGATCCGGCAGGCGGTCACGCGCGCGATCGCCGACAAGGCGCGGACGATCCGGATCCCGGTGCACATGGTCGAGAAGCTCAACAAGGTCGTGCACATCGAGCGCCAGCTCGTGCAGCGGCTGGGTCGTGAGCCAAGGCCGGAGGAGATCGCGGAGGAGCTCGAGATTCCGACGGAGGAGGTGCGAGAGATTCTCCGTATGGCGCAACAGCCGATCTCGCTCGAGAAGCCGATCGGCGAGGAGGAGGATTCTTCGCTGGGCGATTTCGTGCCCGACGACGCGGCGGAGTCGCCGTTCGACACGACGTCGGTGTCATTGCGGAGGTCGGATATCGACCTCGCACTCTCGTCGCTTCCCGAGCGAGAGAGGAAGGTGATCGAGCTGCGGTTCGGTCTGTGTGGCACCCAGCCGTGCACGCTCGAAGAGGTGGGTCAGGCGTTCGGCGTCACGCGCGAGCGGATTCGCCAGATCGAGAACAACACGCTCAAGAAGCTCGAAGGACTGCCTGAGGCCCAGGCGCTCCGCAACTGTATGTAGCTGCACTCCTGTGGTCGGCTCGACTCGGGGAGAGGCTCTGGCCTCTCCCCGAGTCGTTCAGCAACACTTTTTCCGCGCGAGTGATCCACCGTTGCCGCAAGTCCGTATCAGTGCAAGAAGTTAGACAATAGAACGACAAACCACTGAAACGGAAGGAAGCCTCCAATGCGCAAGGTCATCGCAGTTCTCGCACTCTCCGCCGTCATGATCGCGGCTGTCATCGCCCCCACCGCCGGTGCGGCAAAGCAGGGCAACAAGGACATCGTCACCGTCGCCGTCGGTGCCGGTCAGTTCAAGACGCTCGCCTCGCTCCTCACCTCGGCAGGCCTCGTCAAGACGCTCCAGAGCAAGGGCCCGTTCACGGTCTTCGCACCCACGGACGCTGCGTTCGCCAAGGTGCCGAAGGCGACGCTCACCGCGCTCGGCAAGGACAAGGCGCTGCTGAAGAGCGTCCTCCTCTACCACGTCGTCAAGGGCAATGTCCCCGCCGGCAAGGTTGTCACGCTCAAGAAGGCCGGCACGGTCAACGGAAAGCCGGTCACCATAACGGTCAAGGGCGGCAAGGTCTTCCTCAACGGCTCGACCCTGGTTACGAAGACGGACATCAAGGCGTCGAACGGCACCATCCACGTCATCAACAAGGTTCTCCTCCCGCCCGCGAAGTAGCTCGGGCGACGATGCAAACGGCGAACGGGCCGCGGGAAACCGCGGCCCGTCGCGTTTCTACGCAGCCAGGAAGCCGCGGTCGCGTAGGGCGCCGAGGCCGAGCTCACGGAGATCGCTCGCCAGCGAAACGACATCCGTGTCGATCGGGCCGTACGTCGCAACCTCGAGCCAGACGGTGCGGTCCGCGATCTCGCCGACGAGAACGCGGGCGCTCTCACCGTTCGTCCCGGGCAGGTTTGTGACCGCATCGAGGAGTGCCCTTCGCGCCTCGTCGATCGGGGTCTCGATCGAGACGGGGAAGTGCGCCGCTACGAGACGCCGTGGATCCCTGATCGTGCGGTTCACGATCTTGCTCGTCGTCAGCTGCGTGTTCGGGATGAAGACGCGCCGGGCATCGTCTGTGACGAGCGTCGTGTAGATCAGGGCTATCTCCTCGACGAAGCCGGTCTCCCCGTCGACCGTGATGCGATCGCCAAGGCGGAGCGGCTGCGTGAAGGAGACGAGCAGCCCCGAACCGAGGTTCGAGAGCGGTGTGCTGAACGCGAGACCGGCAAAGAGCGCGAGAACAGCGCTCGATGCGAGCAGCGCCTTCGCGATCTCCGACGTGACGTCGTACAGCGACAGGACGGCCCAGATGGCGATCGCGGCGACGAGGGCGACGATGACACGTCGGACGAAGTGGAACGTCGTCCGACGCCGGGGCACCGACCCGGGGTCGCGCCGCTGCAGCCGTTTCTCGTAGCGGTTGTAGGCGAAGTCGAGTGTGACCCGGACGGCGATGACAACAACGATTCCGATAGCGCCGGTAATGAGCGCCTGGGTTGCGCGGTGGGAGAATTCCATTGCCAGCGTGATTCGGCGGCAAGGCGGCGGAGCCTCCCTGCGCCGATAGGGCCGCTACGCCTCGTGGGTCGGCTCGTTCTCCAGCTCGAAGGCGGCGTGCAGCTCGCGGACGGCGTTCGGGATCTCCGAGCGGGCGATCATGCAGGAGATCTTGATCGGCGACGTCGAGATCATCTGCAGGTTGATCCCGTTGTCGGCGAGCGTGCGAAACATCTTCGCCGCGACGCCCGGATGGGAACGCATGCCGGCGCCGATCAACGACACCTTGCCGAGGTCGTGGTTCTCCTCGATCGTGAAGTCTCCTAGCTCCGCGCGGGTGCTCTCGAGAGCTCCCTGCGTCGCCGGCACATCCTCTGCAGGAACGGAAAACGACATCTCCGCGTTCCCGTGGACGACGTTCTGGATGATCGTGTCGACGTTCACGTGCGCCGAGCCGACGACGTCGAAGATCAGTGCGGCGACGCCGGGCCGGTCGGGGATGTCGGACAGGGTGAAGACCACGTCGTTCTCGCTGTGGGTCACGGCCGACACGATTGGCTGCTCCATCGAGGCTCCTTCCTGAACCCAGGTGCCCTCCTCGTCCGAGAACGTGGAGCGGGCATGAATACGAACACCGTGATTGCGCGCGAGCTCGACCGAGCGCAACATCAGAACCTTCGCGCCGGAGGCAGACATCTCGAGCATCTCCTCGTACGAGATCGTGTGCAGCTTGCGGGCGTTCGGCACGATGCGCGGATCTGCCGTGAACACGCCGGGGACGTCCGAGTAGATCTCGCACGCAGCCCCGAGCGCCGCGGCGAGCGCGACGGCAGTCGCATCCGTGCCGCCGCGGCCGAGCGTGGTGACGTCCATCGTGTCGCGGGAGAACCCCTGGAAGCCGGCGACGAGGACGATCTTGTCCTCATCGAGCGCGTCCTTGACGCGATCGCCTCGGATCTCGCGAATCTTCGCCTTCATATGCGCCCCGTCGGTGAGAATGCCCGCCTGCGATCCCGTCAGCGACAGTGCCTCGTGGCCGAGATCGTGGATCGCCATCGCGACGAGTGCGCAGGCGATCCGCTCGCCGGTCGAGAGCAGCATGTCGAACTCACGTGCGTTGGGCGTCGGTGAGACCTGGTGGGCAAGGTCGATCAACCCGTCGGTCGTCTTGCCCATCGCGGACACGGTGCCGACGACCCGCAGGCCGCGCTGCTTCGCCTCGACGAGTCGTCGTGCGACGTGCTGGATCTTGGCCGGATCGGCGACCGACGAGCCGCCGAACTTCATCACGACGGTATCGAAGTCCACAGGAGGAGCCTACCGCTTGCCACTTCGGCGGCTTCCGGTGCCCGGCGTACGATCGGCGGGTGACCTCGGAGTCGCGACCCCCCGGACCGACCAACCTCGTAGCCTGCAGCGCCGCGCACGGGCTGGACGTCGAGCGCGACCACGTACGCGCGCTTCTCGCTGCGGGGGAGTTCTTCTGGCTCGATCTCCACGACCCGGAGGCGAGCGACCTCGAG
>JANOFZ010000457.1:0-11716 GCA_031413935.1 Thermoleophilia bacterium
CCGTTGATGATCTTCGCGTTCCTGTACGGGATCTCGATGGACTACGAGGTCTTCATGATCACGCGAATCCGTGAGTCCTACGACGAGACCGGCGACACGAGCCAGGCGATCTCACTCGGCCTCGCCCGCACGGGCAAGCTCGTGACGAGCGGCGCCGGCGTGCTCATGTTCGCGTTCTTCGCTCTCTCTACCGGTCCGGGCATCGACATCAAGCTGTTCGGCATCGGCCTTGCTGCGGGCGTGATCATAGACGCGACCCTGATCCGGTTGCTGCTCGTCCCGTCCTCGATGCAGCTGCTCGGACGCTGGAACTGGTGGCTGCCGAAGTGGATGGCGACCGTGTTGCGAACGACGCCGAGTCCGCTCGAGCCGCGAGCCTCAGCGCAGCAGCCGCAGACCGATCCCTGACGCGTCAGCTGCAGGTACGGCGCCCGATGGGGACGATGCGCCGGATAGGCGTCGCTCGTCCTTCGACCCAGACGTATTGCGACGATTGGGTGACGCGATGAGAATGTGTGGCATGGTCGACCGCAAGCAACAGGCGTTCATGTTGGCGGTGACGGTCGCGTTTTTCCTGATGCCTGCCGCACTGTCAGCACGTCTTGTTCCCGGTGCATGTATCGGCGGCATCGGTCTCTGGGACAGTTCGGCCCAGGTTGTGCGTGAGTGGGGAAAGCCGATCCGGAAGACGACCAACAGGCCGGAGGTCTGGTGGCACTACCGAAACGGCTCGGTGCTGGTGACCCGCTGGGGTTACAAGCCCACGCCGAGCAAGATCATTGTGCTCTCCATCACGACACGCGATCGGGGTGAGCGAACGGGATCAGGGATCGGGGTCGGATCGACTCTGAACGCAGTTCGCGCAGCTTTCCCGAGCCTCAGTTGCGATAGCAGCCCGGCGCACTCGTGTCAGGCGGGCAGGTACGGCTACTACACAACCTTCTCGATCAAGCAGGGTCGTGTGACCGAGGTCGGCGTCACGTTGGACTCCGGCTACGACGACGGTCCGCTCCAGGCACCTGACCCGCGCTGCCGCAAGAGCTAGACGGTCCGATCGCGGTGGTCTCGTGCGAGGACGCCGCGTAGCTCGACGAGGCAGGCGGGTGGGCGGATCCTCGAGGCACGCGAGCACAGCTGCCCGCTCCTCGCGCGTCAAACCAACGGCGTAGAGCTCGCGGTCGACGCCCTTCGTGATCTGGCCGGCGGACAGCACATTCGCCGCAGTTGGGGAGCACGAATCAAATGCCGTCCACGGTATTTCGAGTCGCGGCCACTCCACGGGTCTCAGCGATGAGGCTCGCGACGAGGGCACGCGCGTCGTCAGCGGCTATCGGGATACCGAGGATACGGAGCACGCGCGTCCCGTCAGCGGGAGACGGCGAGCTGCCCGCATGCCGCAGCGATGTCGCGACCACGCGTGAGGCGCACCGTTGTCGGAATACGCGCCCGATCGAGTACGTGCTTGAAGGCGGCGATCGCATCGCGTGACGACCCGCCGTACATTCCGGTGGGCTTGTAGGGATCAGATTCACGTTGAAGGTCTTCTCGTCGAGGATCGCGGTGAGCTCTGCGGCGTGGCGGGGCGTGTCGTTGACGCCCTCGAGCATCCCACGCCGCCGCCGAGTTCGCAGGCGCGAACACGCTCGCCGCCTCGGCCCGCTCGCTCCTTGGCCTCATCGATGCGGTCGAGGCGACTAGCGTGGAGGAATGAGGGTCGAACGAGACGAGCGGCGGACGTCGTTCGGAGGTGGCGCCGACGCATTCGAGAAGGCCCGTCCCGGCTAAGGTCGAAGACCAGCGAGTATGCACCAACCTCAGGAGGACGCCATGAAGTACCGGGTCGCGACCGTGGACGAGATGCAGGACATCGACTACCGGGAGCAGACGCACATGCGACCGGTTCGGCACCACCTCGGGATCACCGCATTCGGGACGAATGCCTGGACGGCCGCGAGCGTGGGCGACAGGCTCATGCCCGAGCACAAGGAGGACGCGGGCAGCGAGGAGCTCTACATCGTCCTCGGCGGTCACGCGCGGTTCGAGATCGACGGCGACACCGTCGACGCACCGGCCGGCACGCTCGTATTCGTGCAGCCGGGCGGAAACCGGACAGCGTTCGCCGTCGAGGCGGGGACGACGGTGATCGCGGTCGGCAGCAAGGTCGGACAGCCGTTCGAGGTCGGTGGCTGGGAGGTCTGGGCCGAGTTCCATCCCGCATATGAAGCGGGCGAGTACCAGGACGTGATCGACCGGAGTCGCGAGACGCTCGAGGCGAGTGGCTACGCGACGCCGCTCTACAACCTCGCTTGCTGCGAGGCGATGGCCGGCCATCCCGATGATGCGATCGGCCACGTTCGAGTTGCATTCGAGCGACGCCCAAGCCTCCGTGACATCGCGAAGGAGGACACCGATCTCGACTCGCTCCGGGAAGAGGCCGCCTTTCGCGAGCTCGTCGGCTAGTCCGTGACGAGCGGTCAGTCCCGGTCTGGCCGCCAGTGGCTCCTCAGCGGGTAGCGGCGAGCTGGCCGCACGCCGCAGCGATGTCGCGCCCGCGCGTGAGGCGCACCGTGGCCGGTATCCGCGCCCGGTCGAGCACGTGCTTGAACGCAGCGATCGCGTCGCGGGACGAGCCGCCGTACATCCCGGTGGGGTTGTACGGGATCAGGTTCACCTTGAAGGTCTTCTCGTCGAGGATCGCGGCGAGCTCCGCCGCGTGGCGCGGCGTGTCATTGACGCCCTCGAGCATCACGTACTCGATGTAGACCTTGCGATGTCGGAGCTCGTAGTAGCGGTGCAGCTCCGCGAGGACGTCGGCGAGTGGGTAGCGGTCGTTCACCGGCATCAGCTGGGAACGCAGCGACGGATTCGCGGCGTGGAGAGAGAGGGCGATCCGAATCGGCTCCTCGACCTCGTCGATGAATCGCGTCAGGCCCGGTAGCCAACCGACCGTGGAGATCGTCGTTCGACGCGGCGTCACGCCGACATCGGGCAGGCGCCTGGCCGCCGCGATCACGTTGTCGACGTTCATCAGCGGCTCGCCCATCCCCATGAAGACGCAATTCGTCAGCGGCGATGCGCCGCCGCCGTGTGACGGGTAGATCGTGTCACGCGGCTTTGGCGCCCTGCCATGCGTCAGCGGCGATGCGCCGCCACCGTGTGACGGATGGATGGTGTCACGCGGCTTTGGCGCCCTGCCGCGGTCGATCTCCTCGAGGCGCCTGAAGTGGAGCGCCTGGTCGAGAATCTCGGACGTCGTCAGGTTACGCCCGAACTGCATCGTCCCGGTCGCGCAGAACGTGCAGGTCAGCGGGCAGCCCGACTGGGACGAGACGCAGATCGAGCGACGCCCATCGCGGTAGCGCATCAACACCGCTTCCACGGGATGGCCGTCGTGGGTGCGGAAGAGTGTCTTCACGGTGCCGTCCTTCGCCTGCTGCTCCTCAGTGACGGTGAGAGTCGAGAACGGAACGTTGGCACTCAGACCTTCGCGCAGCGCGGCCGGCACGTTGCTCATCGTGTCGTATCCCGTCGCGCCGCGCGCTGCCCACTCCCAGACCTGCCGGGCACGGTATGCGGGCTGGCCGGAATCGGAAAGGTGAGACTCGAGGAGGGCTAGGTCCATCCACGGAGGGTAGCCGTGCTTCCGCGGCGCACGGTCAGCGTGTGCAGAATGGGCAGCCGTGATCGATCTTCGCTCCGACACCGTCACGCGACCGACCGCAGGCATGCGCGCCGCAATCGCGGCGGCGGAGGTCGGCGACGAGCAGATGCGCGAGGACCCCTCGGTCAACGAGCTGCAGGAGCGGGCTGCAGCTTTGCTCGGCCAGGAACGAGCGCTTTTCCTGCCGACGGCGACGATGGCCAACCAGATCGCGTTGAAGCTGCATAGCCGCCCGGGCGACGTGCTGATTGCCCACGAGCACTCCCACATCCTGACGTACGAGTTCGGCGGGGTCGCGGTACACGCCGGGTTGCTCACGGTCGGCCTCCCGGGGGTCGCTGGCAGGCTCACAGCTGCCCAGGTCGCCGCGGCGGCGGGGAGTGCACAGGACGTCGTCGATCAGCAGCCGGCCGTGCTCGTGGTCGAGAACACCCACAACATCGCCGGTGGTCGCGTGTGGCCGCTCGACGAGCTCGACGCCGTCGTCGGTGCGGCTCGGGCCGGTGGGCTTGGCGTGCACATGGACGGAGCGCGGCTGATGAACGCGGCGGTCGCACTCGGGGTGCCGTCCGCCGCCATCGGGTCACGGGTCGACACCGTGACGCTCTGCCTCTCGAAGGGGCTTGGCTGCCCACTCGGCGCCATTCTCGCCGGGCCGACGGATCTGATCGAGGCGGCCTGGCGTCAGAAGTTTCTCTTCGGCGGTGCGATGCGACAGGCGGGGATCATTGCCGCGGCCGCGCTCTATGCACTCGATCACCACGTCGAGCGGCTGGCGGTCGACCACGAGCGCGCGCGACGACTCGCGGAGGGATGGCACGCAGCGGGTCTCCCGGTCGAGCTCGATCGCGTCGAGACGAACTTCGTCCAGATCGACACGTCACGTCTTGACCTCTCCCAGGGCGAGACGATCGCCACGCTTCGGGAGGCCGGGATGGCGCTTTCACCGACGCTCGGCGACTCGCACATCCGTGCCGTCACGCATCTCGACCTCGACGACGCGGACATCGCCCGTGCGCTCGAGATCGTTCCTGAAACACTCGGAGCCTACGCCCATGCTTGAGGAGCGAGTCACCTCGAATCTCGGCCGGCTGCTTGCAACGGCCCAGGCGGATCAACGGATGCCTTCCGTATCGGCGTGCGTCTTCCGCGACGGTGAGATCGTCTGGGAGAGCGTCCTCGGTGTGGCCGATGTGGCCACGTCGCGTGCCGCAACGGCGAATGACGTCTATCGCATCGGCTCGATCACGAAGACCTTCACTGCCGTCCTCGTGATGCAGCTGGTCGACGCAAGACGCATCGACCTCGATGCACCGCTTCGTACCTACCTCCCCGAAGCCCCGGTCGGGCCGACCGTGCGCATGGCGCTCAGTCACCTCACCGGTCTCCAGCGGGAGCCGCCCGGCGAGATCTGGGAGTCGATGGAGCCGCCGTCCCGCGAAGAGCTGATCGCCGGCCTCGAGGATGCAGAGCTCGTCCTACAACCGGCCGAGCAGTGGCACTATTCGAACCTCGTCTTCGCGCTTCTCGGCGAGATCGTCATGCGCGTCGGTGGTGCGCCTTACGAGGAGCTCCTGCAGCAGCGCATTCTCGATCCACTCCGGTTGACGCGGACGAGCCTGCGCCCGAGCGAGCCGAAGGCGAGCCCCTACTACGTCGATCCGTACACGGACACCGTGCGGGACGAGCCCGACCCCGAGGTAACCGACACGACGGCCGCCGCCGGGTGGCTCTGGTCTACCGCGGCAGACCTGGCGCGGTGGGGGACATTCCTCGCCGACGGTGACGACGCGGTGCTGCCGAAGGCAACGCTCGACCTGATGTCGCGCGTCCGCACGATGGCGGACGAGCGGAACTGGACTGTTGGGTGGGGGCTCGGTCTCGAGCTCTTCCGCCGGGGCGAGAGGGTCTTTGTCGGCCACGGAGGCGCCATGCCGGGGTTCCTGGCCGGTCTCGTCGTCGATCGCGGCGAGCGCACGGGGGCTGCGGTGCTCATGAACACGAGCGCGAACGCCGACCCGATCGCCCTCTCCCTCGACCTGCTCGTCGCAACCCTCGAAGGACAGCCGCGGATTCCCGCGCTCTGGGCTCCCGCCGCAGATCCGCCTCCCGAGCTCGACGGCATGCTCGGCTCGTGGTGGACCGAGGGCGAGGAGATGATCCTGTCCCTGCGTGGCACCCGGTTCCAGGCAGAGCTTCGTGGCGGCCTACCGGGACGCACGATCTCGTTCCTCGAGCCCGCTGGCGCAGATCGATGGCGCGTCGGCGAGGGGCGCGAGCGCGGCGAGGTGCTGCGCGCCGTGCGCGACGAGCACGGTTCGATCACGAAGCTCTACTTCGCGACGTACCCGCTGACGCGGGCACCGTCGACGTTTGGCTAGCCGCTACCCGTCGCCCGCGACGAAGAACATCGCGGCAACACCGATGTACGCGGCGATCAGAATCGCGCCCCGGAATCGAGAGGACGTACCGCCCCAGATCGTGACCATCACGATGCCGAGCGATAGGGCCAGCGCGCCGATCTCGACCTTGCGAAAGCCGAGCGCAAGAGGGTCGATCAGCCACGACAGCAGCGTCACCGCAGGAATCAGGAACACGGCCACTTGCGCAGAGGATGAGAGAGCAATCTCGGCCGCGAGCTTGATCTTGCCTCTGTAGGCGACGATCACGGCTCCGCCGTGCTCGGCGGCGTTGCCGACAATCGCGACGATCACGGCTGCGACGAAGAAGTCCGAGAGCCCGGCCTTGTGCGCGAACTCCTCGAGTGAGCCCACGAGCGTCTCCGCCACGAGTGCGGTTACGACGGTGGCGGCCCCGAGGACAGCGAGCGAGGCTCTGAACGACCACGCGCTGATCTCCTCGTCGGTCGAAACATGGACTGTCCGGTGTCGCCGCAGCATGTAGACGGTGACCGCGACGTAGACGATCAGGAGTGCGATCGCGACCGGCACCGAGAGGTCGACAATGCGCTGGGCGTCGGGATCACCACTCCAGCTCGGGATTGACGGAATCAGAAAGAGCCCGATCGCGAGGGCAATCAACCCGAAGGAGAGAAAGCTCGACCACCGCTCGATCTCGCCGCGGCCCCCCGCGAACAACGAGAAGCCCAGGACGAGCAGCAGGTTGCCCACGACGGAGCCCGCGAGCGATCCACGAACCACCTGAGTCAGGCCCTCATTCACCGCGATCAACGCAATGATCAGCTCCGGAGCGTTTCCGAACGTGGCGTTGAGGAAGCCGCCGATCCCCGGGCCCGTATGCACCGCAGCATGTTCGGTCGCTTCGCCGATCAGCCACGCGAGTGGAATCAGCGCGAACGCCGACAGCACGAAGAGCGCCGTGTCTCCGATGTCGGTCAGAAAGTGAAGAGCGACGACGATAGGGCCGAGAGCCAGGCCGGCAAAGAGAATGCGTCGTACCACGGGTGCCGCGCACACTAGCGGCGGCCGATCTGCCAAGGCACGGGCAACCGCGCGCCTGAACAGGTCACGGGCCGGACCCTACGATCCGCAGACGTCGTGGGGACAACCTGAAAATTGCTCCGCTGTCAAGTCTTGCGGGGAGCGGGAATGTCCTGCAAAGTTCCGCCCAGATGAGCGATAGCACCGTGCCGACAACCGTTGTCGACCTCCCGCTGCGACCGCAGGACGAGGTGTCCTGTCGTCGTTGCGAGGTGCATTGCGACAAGGTGGTGTATCCGGGGGCGTGCGTCGAGCGTGCGTGCGCGTTCGTGTATGCGTACGAGGCGTTCGGGCACACGTACATGGGCTGCATGCAGCGGGTGTTCGACGTCGAGATCGATCTCGATCTTCTGCGCGCAGCCGAGGAGCGGAGTGACGGCTTCGGTGCGGTCGTCGCACGGCGCGCGCCGCTCCCGATGTGCCATGCCGAGGTTGCGTCGTGTTACGAGGCGCGGGGCGACGAGGTTGGGTGCCGGAACCCTGAATTCTTCGAGATGCCGGTCGCCCGGCCGAGCTTCCGCGTTTTCGCTCGGCTGGATCCTGCCGTGTGAGTGGTTCGCTATGGGACGAGCCGGTGGCCGGCTTCAGCCGGTCGCCCGGGTCTACGCGCCATGCAACGCGCGCAGATGAGCCACCTCTGCGGCATTCGGCCCATGGCCGTCGGGGCCCGGCGTCTCGAGGATCGCCGGAAGATCCTGAAACGCGAGTTGAGCAAGGAACGTCCGCAGTCCCTCGTCGCCGATGAGGCCGGCACCGGTCGCTTCGTGCCGATCCAGGTTGGAGCCGAGCGCGGCCTTGGAGTCGTTGACATGCAGGCAGCGAAGCCGGTCGAGCCCGATTCGGTCGTCGATCTCCGCGACGGCGGCGTCGAGGACTGCCTTGTCGGTGACGTCGACGCCGGAGACGTACCAGTGGCACGAATCGAGACAGAGCCCGAGCCGGGGATGGTGATCGAGGGCGTCATGGATCGCCGCGAGCTCGTCGGTGGAGCGTCCGATCGTGCCGCCGGCGCCGGCCGAGTTCTCCATCAGTAGCCAGAGGTCGTCCGTCGTCAGCTCGAGCAGCTCGCGCAAGGCCGGCACGACCTGCTCGAGCCCTACCTCGAAGCCGGCTCCGAGGTGCGAGCCGACGTGGAAGATCACCCCTTCGGCTCCGATCGCAGAGGCGGCCTCGAGCGATGATCGCATCGCTGCGACCGACTTCCCGTGGATCACGGGGTCGGGCGAGGCGAGGTTGACGAGGTAGAGCGCATGGCAGACGACGCTCTTGATCCCAGCCTCCTCCCGCCGCTCCCGGAAACGAGCGATTGCCTCGGGGGTGTGATTCGTAGGCCGCCACATCCGCGGGCTCTGGGTGAACACCTGGACGGCGTCGCAACCCATTGCCTCGGCCCGGTCGATCGCCTGCCAGATACCGCCGGAAGAGGAGACATGAGCGCCGAAGAGCATCGTCCTACGCTACCGGCGCTCACGACTGATCTGCGCCAACGCCCCTACAATGCTCGCCTGATGAGCGTTCGCGTCCGCATGGCACCGAGCCCGACCGGCTTCCTCCACATCGGAGGGGTGCGCACGTTCCTCTTCAACTGGCTCTTCGCTCGCGGCCACGGCGGCGAGTGCCTCCTGCGGATCGAGAACACGGACACGGGCCGGGAGGTCGCGGAGTCGGTGGAGCAGATCGAGGAGTCGCTGCGCTGGCTCGGAATCGACTGGGACGGTGAGACGCGGTTCCAGCTCGACGGAGCCGATCGTTGTCGCGCCGAAGCTGCACGCCTCGTGGCGGAGGGCAAGGCGTACGAGGACGACGGCGCGATCCGGATCCGGATGCCGAAGGAGGGCGTCGTCGGGTGGGACGACGCGATCAAGGGTCGAATCGAGTTTCCCGCCGCGGAGCTCGAGGACATGGTCATCCTCCGCTCCGACGGGCGACCGGTCTACAACTACGCCTCACCGGTCGACGACTGGGTCGACGGGATCACGCACGTGATCCGCGGTGACGATCACGTCTCGAACACTCCGAAGCAGATCGTCGTGCTCGAGGCGCTCGGCGCCGAGCTACCCGTCTACGCGCATGCGCCGAACGTCTTCGGCGAGGACGGCAAGAAGCTCTCGAAGCGGCACGGCGCCGTCTCGGTGGGTGAGTTCCGCGAGGCCGGGTACATCGCGCCAGCGCTGATGAACTTTCTCGCCCTCCTCGGCTGGGCACCCGATGGCGAGACGACGATCATGTCCCGAGAAGAGCTGGTCGAGCGCTTCACGCTCGAGCGTGTCGGCTCCAGTCCGGCGACGTTCGACTACGCGAAGCTCGACTGGATGAACGGGATCTACCTGCGCGATCTCGGCCCCGACGCCTACGCGGACGCGTTGATCACCTTCCTGCGCGAGCAGGGGAGCGAGTGGGCGGAGGAGCGCATTCGCGAGGCGGCGCCGATCGTGCAGGAGAAGATCGGTCGCCTGGGCGAGTTCGCGGGTTTCGCCGGGTTCCTGTTCGAGGAGGTCGGCCCGGATCCGACACTGCTCGACGCGGCTGTTCTCACCGAGGCGGCAACCCAGCTCGAGGCGGTCGAGCCCTGGGACGCCGCGACGATCGAGGTCGAGCTCAAAGCTCTCTGTGAGCGGCTCGAGGCCAAGCCGAAGACGGTCTACCTCCCGATCCGTGTCGCTGTCACGGGCTCGCGGATCTCCCCTGGGCTCTACGAGAGCATGGAGCTGCTCGGGCGGGACGTGTCGCTCGGCCGTTTGCGCCACGGCGCCGGGATCGCCGCGTGAGCTCGCTTCGTGACCTTGTCGGCGTCGAGCTCGGGCCGACCGGCTGGCTCGAGGTGTCGCAGGCACGAATCGACGCATTCGCGGAGGCGACGGACGATCGGCAATGGATTCACGTCGATCCGATACGGGCCACCGACGGGCCGTTCGGGACGACGGTCGCCCACGGCTACCTGACGCTCTCGCTCTGCGCGCCGCTCCTCTCCGAGGCACTGGCAGGCCTGGTCGACTCGTCGATGAGCATCAACTACGGCTCCAACAAGGTGCGGTTCCCTGCACCAGTTCCCGCAGGCTCTCGCATCAGAGCTCGTGTGATCGTCAGGTCGGTCGATGACGTGCCCGGCGGCGAGCAGGCGGTCGTCGTCACCACGGTGGAGCGCGAGGGTGGGGAGAAGCCCGTGTGCGTTGCCGAGATCGTTCTCCGGAGGCTGCGATGACGGTTGCCGGCCGGTTCACCGGGAAGACCGCGCTCGTGACAGGTGGCGCGCGTGGCATCGGAGCGGCGACGGCAGCCCGGCTCGCGGCAGAGGGCGCCGACGTCGTCGTGGCGGATTTCGACCTTGCTGCAGCCGAGGAAACGGCGGCCGTAATCGGCGGTCGAGCCGTCCGCTGCGACGTCACGTCACGCGCCGAGGTTGCGGCTGCGGTTGCGGTGGCGGTCGAGCCGGGCGGGCGGCTGGACATCCTTGTCACCTGCGCAGGGATCCTCCGCGACAACCTCCTGCACAAGATGACCGACGATGACTGGGAATCCGTGATCGACACCCATCTTCGCGGCACGTTTCTCGCGGTGCAGGAGGCGCAGCGACACATGGTCGAGCACAAGGACGGTGCGATCGTCGTTCTCTCGTCGACGTCGGCCCTCGGAAACAGAGGCCAGGCGAACTACTCGGCCGCGAAGGCGGGCATCCAGGGGCTCGCGAAGACGCTCGCGATCGAGCTCGGCCCCTTCGGCATCACCGTCAATTGCGTCGCCCCTGGCTTCATCGTGACGGCGATGACGGAGCAGACCGCAGCGAGGCTCGGTGTCCCGTTCGAGGACTTTCAGGAGGCCATCGCCGGTCAGACGCCGGTGCGGCGTGTCGGGCAGCCCGACGACGTCGCAGGCGTGATCGCATTCCTGTGCTCGACCGACGCCGCCTACGTCAGCGGACAGGTGATCTACGTGCGCGGAGGCCCGTGAGAGTTGGATGAGGTAGCGGGCCCTGCGGCGCTCCTCGGCTGTTCCTGAAGTCGCGTCAGAAGCCGTAGTCGATCGTGATGCGCTCGCCGGCGCGGGGGAGGCGGTACTCCTGGCCGAGCCGGGAGCATTCCGCGACGAACCGGCGCGTGTTCGCCGTGTCGCAGCGAAACATCTCGTAATGACAGGGGATCGCGATGATTGCGCCCGACTCGTACGCCAACCTGGCGGCGTCGATGCCGTTCATGTTCCCGTGCTGACCGCTGATTGGGACAAAAGCGACGTCGGTGCCGTGGGGCTGGACAGCCTCGGCCACCCCCTGTACCCGGCGGGTGTCGCCCGCATGGTAGAGAGCGTAGGCGCCGTTTCGCGCGATGTAGCCAACGGCCTCGGGGGCGCCTTCGTGATAGGCCGGTACGGCCTGGAGGATGAAGTCGCCGAACGTTGCATCGTCATCGATGCCGAGGGCAGCGTCGGGCTGTCGTCCCGCACGCTGGGCTGCGACCTCCTCGCTACCGGCGGCACAGACGAATGCTGCATCGCCTGACAGCACGAACGGCAGCGTCTCCGGGTCGAGATGATCCATGTGTGCGTGGCTCGAGGTGACGATGTCGACAAAGGAGAGGAGCGACGGCTCGAGGATGAGGCC
>JANOFZ010000458.1:0-2090 GCA_031413935.1 Thermoleophilia bacterium
GATCGTGCGTTCAAGGCCTGGTTCCTGCGCGCGCCTGTGCTGCCTCCCATGCGCACGACCGACCGACCTGCAGAGCAGCAGAGAGTCGGCGAGTCCCTCTCGGATGCTTCGAGTGGAGACCAGGACGAGGAGGTGGGCGACCCGCTCGAGCTCGGCGCCTCGGGCCACGAGCTCCTCCGGGAGAAGGACTTCGCCGAGATGACGCCCGAGGAGTACCGGCGTGTGAGACGGTTGATCGCCGCGATAGCGGGGAACCGTCCCTTGCGCTCTTCACGCCGCCGTCGCTCCGATCCGCGCGGCGATCGCCTCGACATGCGCCGCCTGATCAGGGCCTCGCTCCGCACCGGGGGAGACCCTGTCGATCGCCCCTACCGCGCCCGGAAAGAGGTGCCGCGCAAGCTCGTTGTTCTCTGTGACGTCTCCGGCTCGATGGACGCGTATGCCCGCGCGCTCGTGCTGTTCCTGCACGCCGCGGTCGGGTCCGGCCCGGGTGTGGAGGCGTTTGCGTTCGGCACGCGGCTGTCGCGCCTGACGCCCGAGCTCGGCACGCGCGACCCCGAGTCGGCGCTCGAGAAGTGCACCGAGGCGGTCACGGACTGGGGGAGCGGCACCAGGATCGGCGCCTCGCTGAAGGAGTTCAACGACCTCTACGGCAAGCGGGCGCTGTCGCGTGGCGCGGTCGTCGTGATCGTCTCGGACGGCTGGGAGCGACAGGATCCGGAGCTCGTTGGCCGGGAGATGGCCCGGCTCGCCCGCGCCGCGTACGCCGTCATCTGGGTCAATCCGCTGAAGGGCAATCCGGAGTATCAGCCGCTCGCCGGCGGCATGCGCGCTGCGCTGCCGTACGTCGACCGATTCCTCTCCGGCCATAATCTGAGAAGTCTGGAAGAGCTGGCGGCGGTGCTCGCCGGCATCGAGAGGAGGCACGCAGCATGAAGGAGATCCTTGACGAGGTGGAGCGCTGGCGCGAAGCCGGCGAGAAGGTCGTTGTCGCAACCGTTGTCGCCACGAGGCGCTCGGCGCCGCGGCCCGTGGGAACGAGCCTTGCGGTCTCCGAGTCGGGCAAGATGTGCGGCTCGGTCTCCGGCGGCTGCGTCGAGAGTGACGTCTACGAGAATGCGATGGCCGTGATGCAGTCGGGCGAGGCGAAGATGCTGAGCTACGGGATCACGGACGAGATGGCGTGGGGCGTGGGCCTGCCTTGTGGCGGCGAGATCGACGTCTTCCTCGAGGCCGTGGAGTGAGTCTTCTTCATCGGCTCTCCGAGCTCCGCGACTCCGGTGAGCGCGGCGTGCTCTTCACCGTCGTCGAGGGAGCCGCGATCGGCGGCAAGGAGCTCGTGCTCGAGACCGGCGAGCGGCTGGGCGGAGGTGTTCCCGCTGAGGCGACCCGGCAGTTCGACGAGCTCGTTCGCCGCGGTCGCAACAAGCTGCTCTCGCTCGACGGCGACGCGAAGGTGTTTGCCGAGTGGTATGGCCCGCCGCCGCGGATCTTCGTCTACGGCGCGGTCGACACGGCGGAGTCGCTCTGCCGGGCGGCGAAGCTTCTCGGTTGGACGGCGATCGTGGGCGACGCGCGGGGCATGTTCCTGACGCCCGAGCGCATGCCGTCGGCCGACGTGCTGATCCAGAAGTGGCCCGAGGAGGCGATCGCCGAGCTCGAGCCGGATCATCAGACGGCGGTGGTCGTCCTCACGCACGACGACAAGTTCGACGAGCCGGCGCTCAAGGCTGCGCTCGCGAGCGAGGCGTTCTATGTCGGCGCGCTGGGCTCGCGCAAGACGACGGAGCGCCGCCGTAGCCGCCTGCTCGAGGCGGGTGTGCCCGAGGAGCAGCTCGCGCGGATCATGGGGCCGTGCGGCCTCGACATCGGCGCGGATACGCAAGAGGAGACGGCGCTCGCGATCCTGGCCGAGATCCTGGCAGTGCGCGCAGGCAGAGGCGGCGGGCCACTACGTGAGTCAAAGAACCGCATTCACGTTGAGGTGGCGTAGGGAGCCTCAGTGACTGGTGGCCCGGCCTCCTGATGACAGTTGTCGTCGCGTCGACGGGACGGCTGAATTACAGAGAATCGTCTAGCCAGGTTCCGGG
>JANOFZ010000459.1:0-1939 GCA_031413935.1 Thermoleophilia bacterium
CCGATCACGGAGACGATGACGGCCATTCCGGCCCCGAGCCCCAGTCGCTCGTCGAGGAAGACGATCGCGAGGAGCAGGGTCACCATCGCGTAGCCGGAGACGATCGGGCTGAGCACGGAGATCGGGCCGATCGCGAGCGCGCGGTAGAAGCAGGCGTAGCCCGTCCACCCGAGAGCGCCGACGAGCACGAAGAACCCGACGTCGGCCGCACTCACGCCCTCCAATGAGCCCGTTCCGATCACGAGGAGCGCGAGGAGAAATGTCGCGACGACGTGGAAACCGAGCACGACGCGGTGCGAGCCGATCCGGCGGCCCGCGATCGCGGCGACGTAGTCCGCGGACCCCCAGGTGACGGCTGCACCTAGCCCGAAGAGAACTCCCATCAGGCCTCTGGTGCCTCGTCCAGCAACGTTCCGCCAGTAACCCGTAGGGGATTGGCGCATGCCTGTCCCGGGAGCGAGAGGATGCTCCACCAACCTGTGGGGCAAGCAGGCGTAACGTTCCGGGACAAAGGCTCTAGCCGATGTCCGGCAGGTCGGCGAGCCACGGCGTCCGATAGCCGGTTTCGTCCCACAGCACCGGGAAGAACGACTCGTCGAGCGAGAGGTCGCCAAAGCGCTTGTAGCGCGAGTAGATGAGGTCGACGTTGTGCTCGTGGAAGCGCGCCTCGACCGGCAGCATGTGCGTCACGAGCGCCATCCGCGCCACCGCGGCGCTCGTGTTCGGAGACGATCCGTGCCAGGTGAGACCGTGGTGGAACGAGCCGCCGCCCGCCTTCACGACGACGGGAACGATCTCCATCTCGATGCCCTCCGGTGCGGCGTTGCGCGCCGGTGCGAGCCAGTCCTCGGGAGCGTGAAACTGTGACCGCTCCGGAGGCGATCGGGGCCATCGGTGCGACGCGCGGACGAACTCGAGCGGACCCGCGTCGGCGGTCGTCTCATGCAGGGAGATCCAGCACGTGAGCATCTCCGAGGGCACGAGGTAGTCCGCGTACGACGAGTCCTGGTGGAAGCCGATCGCCTTCGTCCCCGGTGGCTTCCAGAGGACGTTGTCCTGCAGGATCCTCGTGCCGCGATAACCGCCGAGTTGCGCCCCGAGGCGGCCTGTGCGGGCGCTCAGCACCTGCGCGGCGATCACGCGGTCGGCCCGCCACCCGTTGCAGATCTGCCGGGTCCGGTCCTCGGGATCGCGCCCGGGCGCCCAGTTGACCTCATCGGGCTTGATCCCCGTCTCGTACTCCCCGTTGAACAGACCCTCGTAGCGTGCCCGCAGAAGTTCGAGCGCGCGCGGTGAGACGAGGCCTTCCTCAACGATCAGGAAGCCGTCGCGGTCGAAGCTTTCGACCTGACTCTCGGTGAACGATTCGAGATGGTTCATCAGATTTCCCGTTGGACACTAGGGAAACGCGGCGCAGGCCGCGTTCCCCCGGATCAGGGCGGAACAGGGCTAGTGCAGCGGCGCTTCCCAGCCTTCCAGCACGGGTGGCTTCCAGTCGGCGCCGACGGTCTTCGAGTTCGCCACCCAGGGGCCGAGCTCCGGCTGCGGGAACTTGCAGTGCTTCTCCTTCAGCTGGATCCCGTACGAGTTTCCGGTCTGCAGGTGCGTCATCAGCACCTTGCGGGCGATCTCGTTCTCCCGACCCTCGGGGATGGGGAAGTAGATCTTGATGAACGAGTTCGAGTAGCGATCGAACACCGCGGGAGTGCCATCCTCCTCGAGGAGCTCGATGTCCTCGAGCCAGTTGATGTCGTCTCCCGGCGTCGATGCGTCGAGGTCGACGCCGTCGACGAGCGCAATGTCCTCCTGGTAGGGGAACCGGTGCCCTGCCAGGAACTCCGCGTCGATCCCGAAGATCTTCTCGGGCTCCTCGTACGCCAGATGATGGGTCTCACTCACCGGACATCACCTCCGCGTGGCTCGGTAGATAGTCGATCGG
>JANOFZ010000460.1:0-14608 GCA_031413935.1 Thermoleophilia bacterium
CTCGTGCCGAACGCCGACCTGCTCTGGAAGGCCTGGCGCGAGCGCGGGTTCGAGATTCGCGGTTAGCTCGAGAGCCAGGACTCGAGGGTGAGGCTTCAGCCTCACCCGCACTCTCTGTCGAACGTCGGCGTCAGCCTGGAACGGTCTGTGCGGGTGAGGCTGAAGCCTCACCCCGCCGTTCGAGCAGGTTGACGGTCTCGATGTGCGGCGTGTGCGGGAACATGTCGACCGGGCGGCAGCGAACGAGCTCGTAGCCGAAGTCCTCACGGAGCACCTTCAGGTCGGAGGCGAGCGTCGTCGGGTTGCACGACACGTAGACGATCCGCGGAGCCCTCAGGCGCCCAAGCCGACGGAGCGCCTTCCCCGCGAGGCCAGCACGTGGCGGATCGACGACGACGACGTCCGGCGGGCCAGCCCGCTGCTGCAGCTCCTCGAGCGCAAGCGAGACGTTGCCGGCGAAGAACGCCGCGTTCGTGATCCCGTTCAGCTCGGCATTCTCGATCGCACACGCAACCGACTCCTCGGAGATCTCGACCCCCCAAACCGTGAGCGCATCGGGGGCGAGCGTGAGTCCGATCGTGCCCGTGCCGCAGTAGAGGTCGTACACGGTCTCGGTGCCGGTCAGCCCCGCGAACTCGCGAGCGATCGAGTAGAGCGTCTCGGCCATCTCGGTGTTCGTCTGGAGAAACGCGTTCGGCCGCACCCGGAAACGGAGCCCGAGGATCTCCTCCTCGATCGCATCCTCGCCCCAGAGCAGCACGGTCGGAAGGTTTGTGATCTCTGCGGGCGTCTCGTTGACGGCCCAGTGAATCGAACGCACCTCCGGGAAGCGCCGCAGCACCTCGACGAGATAGCCCTCCTCGAATTTCTTGCCCTTGGCGGTGACGAGCTGGACGAGCACCTGCCCGGTGTTGCGCCCCTCGCGGAACACGAGGTGCCTGAGATAGCCCTTCTGATCGGTCTGGTCGTACGCGACGAGCTTCTCCTCGCGCGCCCAACCCTGTACTGCATCGCGGATCGCGTTGCCGAGATTCGTCGTCAGTAGACACACCTCGAGGGAGAGCACCTCATCCCAGCGGCCCGCCCGATGGAAGCCGAGCGCGGGACCGTCTGGCGTCTGCGTAAAGGAGTACTCGAGCTTGTTGCGGTAGTGGTACTGCGAGGCAGCGGGCACGATCGCGTCGATTGGCGGCTCGGCGATGCCACCGAGGCGGACGAGGGCGTCTCGCACCTGCGCGGCCTTTGACTCGAGCTGGCGGTCGTAGGCATAGTCCTGGAAGCGACAGCCCCCACAGGCACCGAAGTGCGGGCAGGGCGCGACAACTCGGTCGGGGCCTGGGGTGAGGATCTCCAGCGCGGTCGCTTCGGCGAAGCCTCGCTTCACCTTGGTAACGCGGGCACGGACAGTATCGCCGGGCAATCCGCGTCGCACGAAGACGACGAAGCCGTTCAGGCGCGCGACGCCGTTCCCGCCGAAGGCGAGCGAGTCGACGTGGAGCTCGAGCTCCTCACCATTCGAGACGGGGGCGGCCATGACGACGGAGCCTAGCCGCGATCCGAACTACTGCAGGACGCTGACGAACACTGACCTGTCTCGCGGCCCATCGAACTCGCAAAAGAAGATCCCCTGCCATATTCCGAGGGCGAGCGTCCCGTCGTCGCGCAGCGGAATCACCACGCTCGACCCCATGAACGCGGCCCGGATGTGCGTCGGCGCGTTCTCCTCCCCCTCCTCGATGTGCTCCCATGACCAGTCGGACGGCACGATGCGCTCGAGGGCGGTCTCGAAGTCGCGCGCGACCGCCGGGTCGGCGTGCTCGTTGATCGTCACCCCCGCCGTCGTGTGCGGCACGTAGACGAGCGCAGCCGAGCCCTCCTGAGCCGCGACGGCATCGCGGACGCGCTGCGTGATATCGACGAGCTGACTCTGCCGCTCGGTCTTGACCTCGAGTTCGACCACGCGAGATTAAAGCGCGCCGCCGGCCGCGGGGGGCGCACCGACCTCGAGTGGGTTCGCGGCACCACCGGACTCACGCGCGAGGTAGTCCTCGACAAGCATCACGTTGTCGCGCAGGCGCTCGACGACCTGGAGCAGCGCCGACATCGACGAGACCTCCTCGCGCTGCTCCTGGAGGAACCAGTGCATGAACTGCTCGGCGACAAGGTCACCGTTCTCCCGCGCGACCACCGCGAGCTGAGAGATCTGCGCCGTCACGCGCTTCTCCTGGTCGAGCGCGAGAGCGACAGGAGCAACGTCGTCGGCGAAGACGGTTTGCGGGGCTGCGACCGCCGGAGTCGTCACGTCGTCGCCCGAGTCGAGGAGGTACTGCACCATCATCATCGCGTGATTCCGCTCCTCGACCGACTGTTGGTAGAAGTGTGCCGCGAGCTGCGGCAGCGTCTGGGCGTCGTAGTGCACTGCGATCGCGATGTATTGCTGCGAGGCGCCGAACTCGTACGCAATCTGCTCGTTGAGCTTCTCCTGGAAAGTTGTCATGGGAGGGAATCTAGCGCGCGCGTCTACCATCCAACCATGGCAGGCATCCCTGACAGCCTCAAGGGCCGAAGCTACACGCGCGTCTCGGACTGGTCCCGGGAGGAGCTCGAGCTCGCGCTCGACCTGGCCGACGAACTGAAGCAGGAGCGGCTCCGTCGTAAGGAGCTCCGTGTGCTGCCCGGCAGGACGATCGGAATGATCTTCCACAAGCCGTCGACGCGCACCCGCGTTGGCTTCGAGGTGGGGATCGCCGAGCTCGGCGGGATGGCGCTCTACCTCCCTGCTGGCGACCTCCAGCTGGCGCGGGGCGAGAGTTACCGTGACACGGCGCTCGTGCTCTCGCGCTTCGTCAGTGCACTCCTGATTCGCACGTTCGACCAGGACGAGGTGGACATCTTCGCCGAGCACGCCTCGATCCCGGTCATCAACGGGCTGACGGATCTCGCCCACCCGTTGCAGGCTCTTGCCGACGCGATGACGATTCGTGAGCGACTCGGCGGCCTCGAAGGCGTTCGTCTCACCTATCTCGGAGACGGCAACAACGTGTGCCATTCGCTGATGCGCCTCGCTGCGCGCTTCGGCATGCACTTCACGGCTGCATGCCCCGTCGGCTACGAGCCGTCAGCCGGCGTCGTCACGGCTGCGCAGGCGGACGCCCTCGTGAGCGGTGGCTCTGTCCGACTCACGTCCGATCCGCTCGACGGCTCGGATGCGGCCGACGTTCTTTACACCGACGTCTGGACCAGCATGGGCCAGGAGGAGCAGCGCGAGCAACGGCTTCTCGATCTCGAGCGCTTCAGCCTCGACGGTGAGCTCCTGTCCGTCGCGAGCCGCGACGCGGTTGCGATGCACTGTCTTCCCGCCCATGTCGGCGAGGAGATCACCGAGGACGTCCTGTACGGCCCGCGGTCGCTCGTGTGGGATCAGGCAGAGAACCGCCTCCACACCCAGAAGGCGATCATGGCGCTCGTGATCCGCTGACGGCCCAGATGACCTTCGACGATCACGTGAAGGCGGCACTCGACTCGCTGCCCGCGGATATCGCGAGCGCCCTCGACAACATCGTCCTGCTGATCGAGGACGAGCATCCCGAGGATCCTGACCTGTTCGGCCTCTACGAGGGGATTCCCCTCCCGGATCGCGGTGACATGGCAGGGGAGCTGCCCGACCGAATCACCATCTTCCGCATTCCTCTCGAGGAGGAGTTCGCCGATCCTCTGGAGCTCGAGCGTGAAATCCGGATCACCGTTCTGCACGAGATCGGCCACTACTTCGGCCTCGACGAGGATCGCCTCGCCGAGCTCGGCTACGACTGATCGGGGTCGCGGATCTCGCCCATGTTCAAGAAGTTGCGTTTCTGTTGCGTCGGGCGAGCCGACGGAATAGTCCAGGTTGGGTCCAACGTTTGATGGAGCATGAACATCATCGCGACCATCCATGCAGAGATCGACGAGGTCAGCGAGCGCCGGGCAGAGCTCTGGCACCGGCTCTCGGAAGGCCGCAATCCCGAAATCGTCCAGCAGATCAAGGCGCTCGACGAGAGACTCGCCTCGCTGTGGGGCGAACATCGCGCAGTCCGCGCCCGCATCCGATTTGGTGAGCCGGAGCACATCGTAAAGCGGGCCCGGGCAGAAGAACGGCTGGAACGGGCAGCCTGAACCCGGCCTTTGGCGGGGGTGTGCAGGGTTGAGCCCGCCCCCGCCGTACAATCCGGACGATGGCTTTCAAGCGACGCGAAGAACCGACACCGATCGAGGACGAGCGCGAGGCGCTCCGTGCCCAATATGCGGCCCTCGAAGACCTGAAGCGACAGCTGGGTGAGCGGATCGACGCGGTTCGCGAGCGTGAGGTGGAGCTCCATCACGCGCTGGTCGACGCGGGCTCGGGCGAGTCTCGGGCAACAACCACTGCCGCACGTCGGACCACAGGGTCGGGCGCGGATGCTGACAAGGGCGAGAATGCTCCCGAGGC
The DNA here is from genome assembly GCA_031413935.1 of Thermoleophilia bacterium. Classification (GTDB taxonomy): domain Bacteria; phylum Actinomycetota; class Thermoleophilia; order Gaiellales; family Gaiellaceae; genus Gaiella. The sequence continues at coordinate 4,469 of JANOFZ010000460.1, forward strand.
AGCGCGCCGTGAGAAGGCGCTCCTCGAACGAGAGCAGGCCGTCACGAAACGCGAGGCAGTTCTCGAAGCTCGCGCTCACGAGCTCGCAGCCGAGCAGGCGACGCCGGGACCACCGGCTGATCCCGACGAGGCACGGCTGGCCCAGATCGAAGTCAGGCTCGTAGAGCTGCGTGACGCCGAGAAGCTGTTTCTTCGCACCCGTGACGAGCTCGCGGCGCGCAGCGAGGCTGTCGCGGCTCGGGAGAGGCTCGTCAGCCAGCGTGAGCGAGAGCTTGACGAACGCGACGACGCGGAGGGCGGCGATCGGGCGACAGGGACGGAGTTCTCCGAGATGGAGGTACGACTCCGACGGCTCGAGCAGCACCAGCAGGATCCGCGCGAGCAGACGCTCGGCTTCTCCGGCGGACTGAAGAAGCTCGAACAGGGTTCGCGGCAACAGCGACCAGGCTGACCGCGCTACCCTGTAGGCGCTCGGGGCGTTAGCTCAGCTGGGAGAGCGCCGCCTTTGCAAGGCGGAGGTCATCGGTTCGATCCCGATACGCTCCATTGTGCTCCGTAGATCAGGAATCGCCTTGCGGTGATTCCTGATCGAGCGCGCTCCGCATCGCCTCGGTCAGCGCCGTGACGCCGCTGAGAGGGCGAATGTAGACGGCCATCTCGCGGATCTTCCCATCCGTGGCAAAGCGGAGGAGATCGATGCCGTCGAGCTCGCGGCCCCCGACCGTCGCGCTGAACGCCAGCACCGCGGTGTCACCCGTCTCGACCTGATCCGTGTAGTGGAAGCCCTCGAAAACGCCGGCGACGGCGGTCAGCAGCATCGCGACCGCATCGCGACCCTCGTACGGCCTGAACACTGCCGGGCTCCGGAAGACGACGTCCTCTGCGAAGATCACCTCGAAGCTCGAGAAGTCCTTACGCTCGGCCGCCGAGCGGAAGAGGTCGCTCTGCATGCCGCCACGCTACCCGACGGCGGGCAAACGACCCGCCCCACGGACGCGCCCGGCGGCTAGGCTCGGTCCGATGAGCCAGAACTCCCAGAAGGCGCCCGCCGACGGTTTCGCCTCCACGTTTCCCGAGACCCATTTCGACGCGATCGTGGTTGTCTCGTTCGGTGGGCCGGAGGGAATGGACGACGTGATGCCGTTCCTCGAGAACGTCACCCGGGGCCGCAACGTTCCGCGCGAACGGCTCGAAGTGGTGGCCCACCACTACGAGCTCTTCGACGGCGTCAGCCCGATCAACGCGCAGAACCGCGCCCTCATCGCAGCACTACGGACAGAGCTCGACGAACACGGGATCGGCCTCCCGATCTACTTTGGAAACCGCAACTGGAATCCGTTTCTCGCGGATGCCTTGCGAGAGATGGCCGCTGACGGGGGCGAGCGCGCGCTCGCGTTCTTCACCTCCGCGTACTCGTCCTATTCAGGCTGCCGGCAATACCGCGAGGATCTCTTCAACGCGCAGCAGGCCGTTGGCCCCGCCGCTCCCGAGGTGCTACGAACGCGGGCGTTCTTCAATCATCCGGGCTGGATCGAGGCAAACGTCGATCACGTGCGCACGGCGCTCGCACACTTCCCGCCAGGGCGGAGTGTCCACCTCACGTTCACGGCGCACTCGATCCCGCTCGCGATGGCCCAGGCGTGCCGCTACGATCATCAGTTGCGGGAGTCGGCCCGGCTCGTCGCCGAGGCAGTCGGTTGCGACGCCTACGACCTCGTCTACCAGAGCCGAAGTGGGCCGCCCCACGTGCCCTGGCTCGAGCCAGATATCCTCGACCACCTGGACGCCCTTGTTGCACAGGGGGTCGAAGATGTCGTCCTCTCACCGATTGGATTCGTCTCGGATCATCTCGAGGTTCTCTTCGACCTCGACGTGGAGGCGAAGGACAAGGCCGCCGAGCTCGGGCTGAACCTCGTCAGGGCGTCGGCCGCATCAACACACCCCGCCTTCGTCGGAATGATCCGCTCGCTGATCGAGGAGCGGATAACCCCCGGGAGCGGCCGCCCGACGCTCGGGCATTACGCCGCGAGCCACGATGTCTGTCCGACGGATTGCTGTCTCCCGGGAACCGGACGCCCGAGTCCCTGGGTGCAGTAGCGACCGGATCTCCCCGGCAGGCATCTAGAGGCTTGATGCGCATCAGAAGCACGTCTGGATGCGGCCCTGCACGCTGCGGATCGCGTCCGCCGAGGACGACATCAAGGCATGGAGCCTTGACGACGTCCTCGTCGAACACGCTCCTTGGTGCAGAACCACCCCAAACGCACTCCTAATACACATCAAGCCTCTGGCACCTACGAGAGGTCGTTCTCCGGCTCGGCACGGACGCTGAAGGCAAGGCGCCAGTCCTCGTCACCCTCACCGTTGATCGAGAGCCGCCACTCGTAACGACTCCCCGGCTCGAGCGGAAGCGGGCCTGAGTTGACAGCGAGGGGAAGCTCCAACGGCGTGCCGGGCTTGATCCCGGCCGGTCGCCCGACCTCGAACTCGATGTCGTTGAGAAACACGACTGGTTCCCCTTCACCATCGTCGCTCGCCTCGGCAGGCACGGTCACGGCACGACCATCCGCATCGACGAGCTCGAGCCGTAGGGTATGCCGCCGATTTGCCTGATCCCATGGCACGTGCACCAGGATCGCGATCCCGAACGGGGTCGGGTCGGGGCCTGTGAGCGACCAGCCGCCACCGACGACGATGAGCTTCCCGTCGGAGACCTGGACGTAATCCGCGAGGAGCATGGTGACCTTCATTGTGCGCACTCTTGCACAGCCGCTCGGCCCGACGGCGGAGAACAGCCGAGGCGGCTCTCAGCCATGCCCGGCAACAAGCGCTTCGAAGCCCGAACGCTCCTCGAGAGAGACCGGGAAGAGTGGAGAGAAGACGATCGCGGCCGCGCCCACGGCACATCCAGCGGCCGCAGCAACCGCGGCAGCAAGATCGTCCGTCGCGAGCACGTCCACCCCGCGCTCGTCGAGCAGTGCTCTGAGTCTCGCGCCCGCGACACCGAAGACGATGACCAAACGCGCAACACGGGCGATCTCGTCGCAGGCGCTTGCCAGCAACGCGGATTCCTCCGGCGTGGCTTGGACAAGGCCGCCACCGGCGTCATCCACTCCTCCGGCAATGAGCACGATCGAACGATCCGGGTATCTCTCGAGGAGTGCCTGGGTCTTCCTCGGCGTGGCCGCCATCCCGTCGTCCACGACGGGAACGCCGCGGAGCGTATGCACCGGCCGCGCTCTGTACGGCAACGGGGAAGCACCTGCGATGCCGGTGACGACGTCGGAGAGTGAGGCGCCCGCGGCCCCTGCGATCGCAGCTGCAGCAAGGATGTTGCCAGGATGGACGGCGGCCGTGAGCAGGACGTCGACCGAGACCTCGCTCCCCGACGGCACCACGAGCACGAGATCCGATTCCGAACGGCAATAGGCGCCTCGTCGAACTGCCCGCTGGAGCGAGAACTCGTGGAGGTGGCCGGGCGCCTCAGCCGAGAAGTCCGAGGCCGCATCGTCGGCGTTGAGGATCAACGAGTCGTTCACGCTCTGGTGCGCCGCGATCGTCGCCTTCGCAGCACGATAGTGCTCGAGGTCGCCGTGCAACTCGAGATGGTCGGGCCAGAACGAAACGATGGCTGCGATCCGCGGGCTGCAATGCATAAATGCGAGATGCGAGCTCGTCAACTCCAGAAGGAGCACCTGGTTGTCCGGTTCCGTGCCGGCGAGCCGGTCGAGCAGCTCGCCCGTGGGCCAGAGATTGCCGGCTCGGGCGCCGGCACTCACGACAACATCGACTCCACCCGCGCGGAGGATCGAGGCTACGAAGGACGTCGTTGTCGTCTTGCCCGCGGTACCCGTGATTCCGATCGTCGGCCCCGGCCACTGTTCGAGCAGCAGATCGCCCAGGCACGAGACACGTGTTCCCTGCGCGCGAAGGCGTTGTACGCGCGGCGCGATCTCGGGCGTCCAGACATCGAGATAGGCGACGTCCGCCGCCCCGGGGTCGTGGTCGAGGTCGCTGAGCGGCTCGACCGTGATCCCACGACAGCGGAGCTCTGCGACCGCGGCGATCTCCTGGGCAGAGCTTGCGACCCGAACTGCGTGACCCTCACCCGCTAGGAATTGGGCGAGCGCACGGGCATCGGGGTCGAACCCTTCGATAAGGACGTTCATGTCGTGCGCGCCGCGATCTTCGCCCGTCGAAGGTTCACGTTCGTCGCGCCCACCGTTGCGCGCGAACTACCGCGTCTGCGGGAATCCGAGATCGACCTTGCTCGTGGCAGGGTCGGGCCAGCGGCTCGTGACGACCTTGCCGCGGGTGTAGAAGTGGATGCCCTCCGGGCCGTAGATGTGGCTGTCGCCAAAGAGCGATGCCTTCCAGCCACCGAACGAGTAGTAGGCGACAGGAACGGGGATCGGCACGTTGATCCCGACCATGCCGACGTTGACATCGAACTGGAACTGTCGCGCGACGCCGCCGTCCCGCGTGAAGATCGCCGTCCCGTTCCCGTACGGGTTGTCGTTGATCAGCTTCAGTGCCTCGTCGTAGGTGCCGACACGCATGACGCCGAGAACAGGTCCGAAGATCTCGTCGCGATAGCAATCCATCTCCGTCGTGACGTCGTCGAGAAGCGAAACACCGAGGAAGAAGCCGTCGCCCTCGGGGGCCGACTCGCGACCGTCGGCGAGCACGTTGGCGCCCTGCTGCGCACCGGAGTCGAGATAAGACGCGACCTTGTCGCGATGAGCCCGAGTGACGAGGGGGCCCATCTCCGACTTGGCATCCATCCCGTCCCCGACGGTGATCTTGGGGAGCCGTTCCTGGATCGCAGCGACGAGTGAATCGCCCGCTTCGCCGACCGCGACGACAACCGAAACCGCCATGCACCGCTCTCCGGCCGAACCATAGGCGGCACTGACTGCCGCATCGGCGGCCATCTCGATGTCGGCATCGGGCAGCACAATCATGTGGTTCTTCGCGCCACCGAGTGCCTGCACTCGCTTGCCGTTCTTCGTCCCGGTCTCGTAGATATACCGAGCGATCGGTGTCGAGCCGACGAAGCTCAGCGCAGCCACGTCGGGGTGCTCGAGCAGCGCGTCGACGGCGACCTTGTCGCCGTGAACGACGTTGAAGACGCCGTCCGGCAAACCTGCCTCCTTGAGCAACTCGGCGGTGAGCATCGATGCAGAGGGATCCTTCTCCGACGGTTTCAACACGAACGTGTTGCCGCAGGCGATCGCCGGAGCCCACATCCACATCGGAACCATCGCCGGGAAGTTGAACGGCGTGATCCCCGCCACGACGCCGACGGGCTGGCGGATCGAGTAGACGTCGACGCCGGTCGAGGCCTGCTCCGAGAACTCCCCCTTCAGCAATGTCGGGATCCCGCAGGCGAACTCGATCACCTCGAGGCCGCGCGTCACCTCACCCATCGCGTCCGAGAGAACCTTGCCGTGCTCGGCGACGAGCAGCTTCGCGATGTCCTGCTTGTGGGTGTGGACGAGCTCGCGGATGTTGAACATCAGCTCCGCGCGCTTGGCGAGCGAGACGGTACGCCACGACGCGAATGCCTCCCTTGCGACCGCTACAGCTGCGCCGACCTCGTCGACCGATGCGAGGTCGACGGCCCCGCTCTGCCGGCCGATCGCGGGGTTGAACACCGGGCTCGTCCGGCCCGATGTCCCTTCGACGATGCGGCCGCCGATCCAGTGGTGAATGGGAACGACAGCGGTATCGGTGGTTCCTGGAGCGCGCTCACCAGGCTTGGATGCGAGTTCGGTCATGTCTGCCTCCTGAAGATGAGTACGGAGGGTATCTCGTCAGCGTGGTAGCTGTGATCTCAGCCGTAGTTTCTCTTGAGTGCGATGATCCGCGCGTAGCTCGCGCGCAGCGCCGCGACCGGGATCCTGCCCTGCTCGGCCGTGCGCACGACCCGCTCGTATGCGGCTGCGCTCGATGCCTCGGTGCCCGTGAGGAGGAGAAGATCGATACCCGCCTGGGCAGCAAGGCTCGCGACGGCGGCGACCGTGCGGCCCCGGGTGGCAGCGGCCCCGTCGAGGGCATCGGTGATCGTGACGCCCTTGAACCCGAGCTCGTTTCGGAGGAGCGCCTGGATTTTCGGCGACCAGGGTGCCGGCTTGGCGTCGAGCGCCGGATACGCGGCGTTCGAGATCATCACCATCGGTGTTCCTGCCGCAATCGCCCTGCGAAACGGAAGGAGGTCCGTTCGACCGAGGGCGGCAGCGGTGGCGGGAAGCGAGACGGCGGCGCGATCGGTGTTGCGTGTCGCCCTGCCGATCCCGGGGAAGTGCTTGACGGCTGCTGCGACTCGAGCGCCGGCGAGGCCCCGCGCGAATGCGGTCGCGGCGATCGCGACATCGTCGGCGCTCGTGGCGAACGTTCGTCGCTCGAGCGCCATGAACGATCCGGCTGCCGGTACATCCGCGACGGGAGCCAGGTCGACGTTGACACCGACGGCGCGGAGCTGCCTCCCGACTACGAGTGCCTCTGCCTGGATCCGGGCTGGGCCGAGACCACCGAGCTCGGTCGTCGAGGACGATGGGCCCGCCCACGGCAGTCTCCGGATCTCTCCGCCCTCCTGATCGGCGGCGATCAGGAGCGGCGGGTGTCCCGCGGAGCGTGCTGCCCGCTGCATCGCTGCCACGGAGCGCGCAAGCTGGCCGCGGCCCTCGATGTTGGCCCCGAACAGGATTATCCCGCCCACCTCCCCGCGCCGGATCCGGGCGAGAAGCCCCGGTGACGGGAACGTTCCCCGCATTGCGACGACGACCCGCTGACCCACGAGCTCTCGCACGGTCGGACTGCCGACGGCAGCCGAAGCGCGAAGCGTCGCGCGGTCGTCGTTGGCGCGCACCCCGGCACCTCCCTGCGCCTGCCCGACCGGCCCGAGAGCGACAAGAAGACCGAGCAGGAAGCTCGCGAAGACGAGCCTCCACCGCCCACCCTTCACGGAGTCGAGATCCGAACGCCACCGTTTCGCGTTCACCGCCGCAACCTCCGCCAGCCCTCCGCGCGAAAGGACCCCAAGGGGAGCAGCGTCCCTGATTGAACTCTAGCGGTGTCCACGTGCCAGCACTGTGCCGGAAGTGCGCCGGAACCGGGTCGTCCGCGCGGCTGCCAGGTGATCGTTAGGCCACGAGGCCTGCTTCTGCGAGCGGGCGCCGTCCCCATGCGAACGTCTTCGTGTACCAGCCCTCGAGCGGCTGGAGCGTCACCCCGGCGCTAGAGGAATGCACGAACCAGCCGTTTCCGATGTGGATGCCGGAATGCCCGACCTCGGCCGGCGTCGACCTCAGGCCCTTGTTGCCGAAGAACACGACGTCGCCGGGCTGAAGCTTGTCGATTGCGATTCGAGCGGGCTTCTTCACCTCGGCACTCATTGCGTAGGTCGTCCTCCCCTTGAGAATGTCGCCGAGCAGCGGGGCGCCCGGGAACGGCTTCGTCTTGTACACCCGCCATACGAAGCCGGAGCAGTCGAACCCGCCGGGAAGTGTGACCGTCCCACCGGGCGCCGTTGATCTCCAGAGCAACTGCGTTGACTCCGACGCTCCGGCCCAGACATACGGGTAGCCGACGAAGCGCAGAGCCCTCGTCAGCACTGTCCGCTGCCACTCACTTGTCTCCGGCACCGAGAACGTCCGGCTGAGCTCGTCGAGCCACGCAACCTGTCCTGGAGCCACCTTCAGCGCTCGCGCGAACGAGTACGCGGCTTCTGCCCGAGTCGCGGGTTGATTCGGGAGGAGCTCCAGCTCGTCCCGTCCCTGTGGATGGTTGAGCCGAAGCCCGAGGAGGCGGGCAACTGTTTCGGTGCCGAGCATTCCGGTAGGGGCAAGCCCCGCCGCCTGCACTGCAAGTCGGATGCGCCTGGCGGCCTCGCTCAGCCCGAGCGCGCCGACCAGCTGGGCATTGAGCTCCCGCATCGTCACGAGGCGAGATGGATCGGCAGGTGTAGCGACCCGCTTCCCCCAGGCTGCTAGCGCCGCTGCGAGCTCGCCGCGCGTGAGCGGGTCAGTGGCCCGGAACGAGGCGGGATCGGTACCGAGGATCGCGGCGGTCGTCACTGCCTTGATCTGGGCATGGGCCCACGATCGAGCGATTGGCGCGACGGGGCCGGCACCCACGAGCGTCGAGGGCTCCTCGGGCAGCGACGCACTAGACGTGCCCACAACGCCGAGCGAAAGGAGGAGCATGGTCGAGGTGAGCGCCAGGATGTGCCGCATATGATCTGTATCGGCCGTTCCAGAGTCGTCTTGAACGGCGCCAGCATGAGCGAGTGACCCGGGTCGATGGTTCTTAACAGATTCGAACATCAGCACCCCTGTCGGTACCGTTCCATGAGTGATGCGTCGGATCGTCCTACTGTTTCTGACCTGCCTGGCACTCGTCGCGGTGGCCACCGCCGCCGCTGCGGCACGTAAACCTGCGCCGGCAACGGCGGGCCCAACGGTCACGGGTGCAAAGGCATCGCTCGCCGCACTCCGCGGCAAGCCCGTGTTCATCAACGTCTGGTCGTCCTGGTGAAGCACCTGTCAGAGCGAGGCAGTTGCCTACGCACGCTGGGTCAAGCAACAGGGCAAGGCTTACCACTTCCTGGGCCTCAACGCAGGTGACACGAATCGCGACGCTCGTGTCTTCCTCAAGAAGTACGGCTGGACCTGGCCGTCGATCGCTGACCCCCAGAGGACGCTCTCGCGCCGCTTCGGCGCCAGCTACCAGCCGGCCGTCCTGCTCGTTGACGCAAAGGGGCGATTCGTGGGCGGCTTCGAGGGGCGCGGGACGCCGGCACGGTGGGATGCCCTCGAGCGCCAGCTCCGCATGCCCTGAACCACGCGCGTAGGTCGCCACGTCGTCCCGGCCTGCAGTTGCACCGCTCAGCTCGACCCGCCCTGCCGCAGAATGACCTGATGGCCCTCGACGACACGCTCACTGCTGCCGAAGCAGCTGCCGGGGATGACCGCCTCGTCCTCCTCTGCTTCCTCGCCGGTCGCGACGTGGCGCTCGACCCACACGAACTGGGTGCCGCCCTCCGCCGCTCCGAGCTTCTGCTGGCCGCCGGAGGCGATCCTCGCCGGCCGCTCGAACTGTATGGCCGAGCTGTGACCGCCCTCGCCGAGGATCTGGACGAGCCCGAACGGCGTGCACAGCTTGCTTCCGGCCTGTCATTTCTCGTGTCCGCAACCGAACGCCTCCCAGGGCTAGCCGAGGCTCTAGGACGCCTCTCCCGCGACACCGACCTCGCCTGGCAGTGCTATGCGATGGCACGCCTCGCGGAGGCGTTCGCCGATGGAGAATGAGGTCGTCGGCGGGCGCCACAACGACGGTGCGATCACCATCGACGGCCGCTCTCGGCGGCGGAAACCGAGGCCCCGATGCCGGGCGATGTCACAGCCGAACAGACTGATACAGTGCTCCGTCCGACCGCCTCGGAGCCATGCTCCGGGCGGTGTGTCGCTCACCGCTCGACCGAAGCGACAGCTCATGTTTCGACGATTGCGTGTCGGCCCGGCGCGCAGCTAGGAGCCCAACCGCCGCGTGCAAGACGTCGACCCCCCCGATCTGACTCTCTGGCCCACGCTGCGCCACCTGTATCCGCTGTGGCGGGAACAGTGGCGCCTCGTGATCGTTGGGCTCACCTGCGCGCTTGCCTTCACGGGGCTCTCGCTCGCGATCCCGATTCTGATCCAGCGCACGATCGACAACGCGATCGACGGCGGCGACACCGAGCTGCTGCTCCCCTATCTCGGCCTGATCGTCGTGATCGCAGCGCTCCGGTTCGGCGTCAACTTCGCCCGCCGCTACGCGACCGCGCGTATCGGCATCGCGGCCGAAGCGCGCCTGCGCGGGATGATGTACGACGCGTACCTCAGGTTCCCACGCGCTTTCTACGACCGGCATGCAACCGGCGAGGTGATCTCGCGCGCCACGAACGACATCTACCCGGTGCGGTACTTCATCGGGTGGGGTGTCGTCCAGGCGATCCAGAGCGTGATGATGCTCGTCGGAGCCGCGATCGTGCTCTTCTCCGTCAACGCCCAACTCACGCTGATTGCAGCGCTTGCAATGCCGCCGATCGCCATCCTCACCTACGTCTTCGCGCACAGAGTGCACCCCATCTCGCGCATC
>JANOFZ010000461.1:0-16091 GCA_031413935.1 Thermoleophilia bacterium
GCAATCGAAGCCGCCCGGGCTCATGCCGCCCCAGACGTAGGGGACGCCGAGATACTGCATCGCAATGCCGACAACGCCGCCGTACTGCGACGGCGCTGCGGTCGGGATGAACTCCTCCCCGCTGTCCGCCGGGCTGATCGCCGTCGAGGAATCAGGCGCTGCCACGGCCTGTGCCGCCTGTGCACGGGAGGCCGACTCGGCTGCGCGCTCCTGGGCCGCGAGTCGCGCCCTGGCCTGGGATTCGATCTGGGCCTGCCGACGGGCCTCCTCCGCCTGGAGCTGCCGGATCTCGCTCTGCAGGCCGGCAAGTGAGCGCTGCTGCTGTGCGATCTGGCCCTCGATCGCCCTCTGCTGGCTTGCCTTCTGCGCCACGATCCGGGACTGCGAGGCGCGGGCACGCGTGAGGTTTGCGCGGCGCTGCTTGACCTCCTTGCGGAAGCGCGTCACCTCCTTCAGAACCTTCGCGTCCTGATTTCCGACCCGCTGCACCATGTCGAGGCGACCAAGGAGATCATCGAGGCTCTCCGCCCCGAGAATGACCTCGACGGCGCCGCCGCCATCACCGTTGACGTAGAGCGCCCGCAATCTGTCCGCGATGTGTACCTGGGCCGCGCCGAGGCTCTTCTTGGCGACGACGAGATGGCGCGCGTTCGAGCTGAGGTCGGCGTCGAGCTGCTTCAGCTGGACGTTCGCGTAGTTGTACGACTCGATCGCCTGCTCGAGTTGCGGCTGTGCCGCCTCGATCTGGCCGAGAACCGCTTGCGCTTGCGCCCGCTTCGATGTGATCGACGGATCCGCGGTTGACGAGGAGACGACAGTCAGTACCGAAAGGCAGACCACCGCAAGGGCGAGGATTTTGGCCGGAGCCTGTCGCGTTCTCGAACTATTCATAAGCCGGTTCGATCGTCGAAAGGCGCCTCCACGAGCGGCGGAGCCCATCCGAGGGGTGAACTCTAGCAGCGACGGACGCCGACTGCAACCAGGAAGGGGGTAAAATACCTGGAAAAGCTGGTTTTTTGGCTGGTTGACGAGGAGGTTTTTGCTACGGTCTTCACCTTGTGAGACTGCTGACTCCACCGTGGCCGCTGCTTGCCACAGCTCTCGCGGCGGGTGCGCTGATCACCATTTCGACACCATCCTCCGGGAGCGCGGAGACCGCACCGGCGCTCGCCGATCGGGCCGCATCGCTCGGACGCTCGGAGTCGGCCGCCCTGCTCGAGCTCTACGCCGCCGAGTCCGCCCGGACCCGTGCAGAAGCCGATGCAGCACGGCTCGCGAAGCAATCCGCGCTCCTCGGGCGCAACGAACGGAGCCTGGTCGTCCGCACGGGAATCGTCCGCCGCTCTCTGAGGGCGTCGCAGAAGCGCGTGGCCACGCTGCTGCGCGAGCTGTACATCCAGGGCGAGCCCGACCCGATCTCGGTCATTCTCGGCGCGACATCGCTCGACGAGGCGGTGGCGGGGATCGAGGGGTTGTCACGCGCCACGGCGCAGAACCGGCGCCTGAGCCTCGAGGCGAGGCTCCGCGCCCGGAAGCTCGGTGATCTCCAGAAGCAACTCGTCGACGAACGCATCCGGCTGACGCGCGCCGAGAATGCCGCTCGGACGGCTGTTACGCGCCTCGAAGCGGCCGTAGCCGGGCGGAGTGCAACCGTTGCCGCGATCCGCACGGCACGATCGCTGACGACAGAGAGGCTGGCGGCGCTCGAGGCTCAGGCGCAGGCAGCGGAGCGCCGATCGGCCGAGATCACCTCGACCGCAGCGGCCCCGTCGACGTCCGCCGCTCCCGCGGGAGGTGAGACGGACACGTCTCTCACACCCGATGTGACAGTTCCCGCCGCATCCCCCCCTGCAGGGACGCGCACCCTCGTCGCCGACGCGGTCGCGTATCACCTCCCCGGGAGGACGGCGAGCGGACTCCCGGTCGGCGTTGGCGTGATTGCCGTCGACCCGAACGTGATTCCCCTCGGGACACGCGTGTTCGTGCCCGGCTACGGGTCGGCCGTCGCCGCTGATACCGGATCGGCGATCAAGGGGAACATCATCGATCTCTGGATGCCCAGCACTGCACAAGCACGGGCCTGGGGTCGACGTACGGTCACGATCACCATCTACGGGTGAGGCATTGAGGATTCGGATCTCTCTCGGCGTGCTCGTCGTGGCGTGCGCCGCCGGCAGCGTGGCGACGGCGCACAGCGCGAACGGCCTCGAACCACGACTGACGAAGGCGCTCACCGGGCCGTCGCTTTCGCTCGGCAAGACGGCGGCGCTCGCGGTCGATGTGTCGACCGGAGAAACGCTCTACGCCCACAACAGCGACGTGCCGTTCGCGCCCGCCTCGAACCAGAAGATTCCCGTCTCCTTTGCGGCACTCACGCGCCTCGGGGTCGGATACCGGTTTCACACCGAGCTCTACGGGGTCGGAGCTCGCGCCGGGGCGGCGTGGCAGGGCGACCTCGTGCTCAAGGGCTTCGGCGACCCGACCCTCTCGACCGCCGACCTCGACCGACTCGCGGCGACGATCCGTGGCCGGGGGATCCGCTCGATCACGGGGAGGGTGCTCGGCGACGAATCGTTCTATGACCGGAAGCGAGCGGCCGCCGGATGGAAGCGATCGTTCGTTGGCGGCGAGACGCCGCCGCTTTCGGGCCTGGTCGTCGACCGCGCCCGCGGCTGGCCGGCTCTGTCGCCCCCACTTCTCGCGGCCCGTGCTCTCCGGGAGGCGCTCGGACGCCATGGCGTCATCGTGACCGGCCGCCCCGGGTTGGGCGCGGCGCCAGCGGAAGCGATCACGCTCGCCTCCGATACGTCCGACCCACTCGCGGCACTGGTGAAACGAATGAACCGTGAGAGCGACAACTTCTACGCCGAGATGCTCCTCAAGCAGCTCGCGGCGACCGCAGGGAAGGTCGGCACATCGGGCGGCGGCGGCAGGATCGTGATTGCAACGATGCGAGCTGCAGGCATCCCGGTCGCGGGGGTGCGCATCGCCGATGGCTCCGGCCTCTCGAGCCTCGATCGTCTCACGGCGGTCGCCCTGGTCGGCGTGCTCAGGGCGGGCGCGACAGACCCCGCGATCGCACGTGCCTTCCTCGACTCCCTCGCCGTCACCGGTGGCAGCGGCACGCTGAACGACCGCCTCCCGGCTCTCCGTGGCGTCGTGAAGGGAAAGACCGGGACGACCAACCTCGCCTGCACGCTGTCAGGGCTGATCGGGACGACGATCGTGTTCGCCGTGCTCGAGAACGGAACCCCCGTGTCGTCGTGGGCTGCACGAGCAGCGCAGGATCGGTTCGTGACGGTCCTGGCGGCGACGACACCGACGGGCTAATGAAGCCGCTCGGCTCGCACCCGGGCAGTCCCGTTGGTGCGACCGCGGGCGGGACAGGTCCCGCTCCTACGAACGCTCGAGCAGAGCCCGCAGTTCCGCCTCCCCGAGGATCGGCACGCCGGCTTTCTCCGCCTTCGCGGCCTTCGCGCCAGGATTCTCGCCTACGATCACTCCCGTCGTCTTCTTCGAGACGGAATCCGAGACCTTCGCGCCGAGCGCCTCCAGAGCGGCCTTCGCCGCCTCCCGCGTGTACTCGTCGAGCGTGCCGGTGATCACGTACTGCGAGCCCGTGAGCGGGCCCACGACCGCGCGCTCGGCCTCGCTCACCTCGAACTGGAGGCCGAGCGATCGCAGGTCCTCGACGAGGGCCCGGTTCTCGTCGTCCGAGAACCATTCGGCGATGAGCTCGGCCCGATCGGGACCGATCCCCTCCGCCTCCTCGAGCTCCTCCTGCGTCGCGGCCATCAGCTGATCGATCGTGCCGAAGTGCCTGGCGAGGTTCCGCGCGAGCACCCAGCCGACCTTCGGCATGTTGAGACCGAAGAGAACGCGAGAGAACGGCTGCGCCTTCGATCGCTCGATCGCATCGACGGCGTTGGCTGCCGAGATCTCGCCGTAGCCCTCGATCTCGAGCAGCTGCTCGGGCGTGAGCCGGTAGAGATCGGGCATGGAGCGGAGGAGGCCCTCGTCCCAGAGCTTGCGCACGAACTGCTCCCCCACGCCCTCGATATCCATCGCAGCGCTGACCCAGTGGATCAGGGTCTCGAGGCCGCGCGAGGGGCACGCACGGTTCGGGCACCGGTGCTTGACCTCGCCCTCGGGCTTGACGACCTCGACGCCGCAAAGCGGACAGTGGGTCGGCATCTTCCAGTCCACGGTGCCGGGCCGGTGCTCGCCCGCCGGGCCGACGACCTGGGGGATCACATCGCCCGCCCGCTGGACGATCACGAGGTCGCCCTCGCGGATCCCCTTGCGGTTGATGTCCTCCTCGTTGTGCAGCGTCGCGCTCGTGACGGTGACGCCGCCGACCTGGACGGGCTCGAGCTCGGCCCACGGGTTTAGTGCCCCCGTCCGCCCCACCCGGATGTGGATGTGCGTGAGCGTCGTGACCGCGGTCGAGGGAGCCCACTTGAAGGCGCGCGCCCACCGTGGCCGTTCGTGCAGCGCCCCGAGCCGCTGCTGCTGCGCGAACGAGTCGACCTTGATCACGATCCCGTCGATCTCGTAGTCGAGTTCGGCCCGCCTGCTCTCCCACTGCTCGCACGCGGCGGCAACCTCCTCCATCGTCTCGAAGCGCTCGGCGTGCGGGTTCGTCCGAAAGCCACGGTCGCGCAGCCAGGCGAGCATCGCGAAGTGCGTGTCGGGCGTGGCACCTTCGTGGACGCCGGCGCCGTAGATCCAGAGCGACAGCGGCCGCTCGGCGGTGATCGCCGGGTTGAGCTGCCGCAATGAACCGGCGGCAGCGTTCCGCGGGTTCGGCGCCTCCTTCTTGCCCGCCGCGACCTGCGCCGCGTTGAACCGCGCGAAACCCGACAGTGGGAAGTAGACCTCACCTCGCGCCTCGAAGAGCGGGAGCGGCGCATCGCCCTCCGGCACGCGCATGCGCAGCGGGACCGCCTCGATCGCTCGGACGTTCGCGGTCACATCCTCGCCACGGAACCCGTCGCCGCGCGTCGCGGCGCGCACGAGCACGCCGTCCTCGTAGACGAGCGAGATCGCCGATCCGTCGATCTTCGGCTCGATCACATAGACCACCGGCTCCTCGGTGCCGAGACGCTTCTGCACGTCCGCTGCCCACTTCTCGAGCGCCTCGCTCGTCGTCACCTTCTCGAGCGAGCCCATCGGCGCGAGGTGCTCGACCTTCGTGAACCCTGCGGCAGGAGCTGCGCCGACCCGCCTCGTCGGCGAGTCCGCCGTGATCAACTCCGGGTTCGCGTCCTCGAGCGTCTGAAGCTCGTCGTAGAGCGCGTCGTACGCCGAATCCGGGATCTCAGGGTCGTCGAGGACGTGGTAGCGGTAGGCGTGGTGCTCGATCACGCGCCGGAGCTCCTCGATTCGTGCCGAGGCGTCAGACAAGCGTGAGGATCTCCGCCGGATGCTGGACGAGCGCGTCTGGCTCGGCCGCAAGGAGCCGCTCATCCGGATGGATCCCGCCCCAGCCCACCGCGATCGTGTGTGCGCCTGCGGCGTTCCCGGCCTGGATGTCGAACGGGGAGTCACCCACGTACACCGCCTCGTCCGGACTCGCGCCGAGGCGGCGCAGAGCCTCGAGAACCGGGTCGGGATCTGGCTTGTGGCGTTCGGTGTCGTCGGAGCCGACGAGAACGTCGGTCAACTCGGCGAGAAACGGGAACCGGTCGAAGGCGAGGTGGACGGTCGAGCGCCGCTTGGCCGTGACGATCCCGAGCTGGTGCCCGCGGTCGGCGAGCTCACGCAGGAGCTCGGGGATTCCGTCGAACGTCTCGAGCGTCGTGTGCAACGGCTCGTTATGCGCACGGTAGACGTCGATCAGCTCCTCGACGCGATCGGGGTCGAGGTCGCGCATCTGCGACACGAGGCCCTGGCCGCCAATCGCAGCGCGTACGGCATCCTCGTCGGGCTCGCGGCCGAGCACGGTGACGGACGCGTGACGCATCGAGGCCATGATGATCGGCCCGGAGTCGATGAGCGTGCCGTCGAGGTCGAAGAGGATGACGCGGTACCGCACTGCTCGATCGTATCGACGCCGTTCGGCGACGTGCCCCGGAAGGGTCGACACTCAGATCCCGGCTTTGTCGGATGCGCGTACTGGCGGTGGCTGCCACGCTGCGCCACCGGGTGCCAGCCGTCAGCCTCGAGCAGGCGGACGATCTCGCGGAACTTCATCCCGCCGCTGCCGAGGGTTGGCGAGACCACGCCCAGACGCATCGGGAGGCAGACTGTCGCAGGCCCATCGGACCAGCGTGCCAATCGCCGCGGCGTCCCGCAAGATGTCTCTTTCAGACGATCCGGGGCGCCCACCAATCAGCGCTTGAGCAGCCGCGTTCACGGAACTCCTGGCTCGTCAGTCTCCGTACTCCACGCGTTCCAGATAGAGACCCCACGGCGGGGCCGTTGCCCCTCCCTCTGACCGGGGCCGTCCCTCGAGCAGGCCCGCGAACCGCTCCGGGCTGCTCTGGAGCATCGTGCCGACGAGCGTGCGCACCATGTGGCGCAGGAACGAGTCTGCCGTGACGGTGAAGTGGAGGTAATCGCCGCGCCGCTCCCACATCGCTTCGCGGACGATGCGGACAAACACCTCGTGCTGGCTGTCGGCCGGAGTGAACGCGGTGAACTCGTGCTCACCCGGCAGGTGCGACGCGCATGCCTGAAGGCGTTCGAGTTCGACCGGTTTGGGCCACCAGAGGGATCGTCTCACCCCGAGGGCCGACCGGGCCGGGCGGTTGAGCACGATGTACCGATACGAGCGTGCCGTGGCAGAGAAGCGCGCATGGAAGCCCTCAGGGGCATCCTCGGCTGCAAGCACCGAGACGTCGGCTGGCAGGGCAGTGTTCAGCGCTTCGGCGGCCTTCGCGGCGGGCGCACCGGCGGTGACCAGCACGCTCGCGACCTGCCCCGTCGCATGCACGCCCGTGTCCGTGCGGCCTGCGACCGCGAGATCACTCCAGCCTCGGGGGTAGATGACGTCGAGCGCATCGCACAGAACTCCCTCGACCGTGCGCTGACCCGGCTGCCTCGCCCAACCGTGGAATGCGCCGCCGTCGTACTCGAGAGTGAGCCTGAGCAGTGCCACGGCCGCTCGTTCTACCAGGCTTCTATGCGCGCGGCGCGGGATCGACCTCGAGCACGAGTTCGTCGACCGCACGGACGACGATGCTCGAGCCCGGCTCGATCGACACCTCGGCGCGGGCGCCCCAGATCTCCCCGTCGACCCGCACCTGTCCAATCTCCTCACGCGTGCCCGGCGTGAGGCGTGACGCCGCGACGCCACGGCGCCCGACGAGCGCCTCCACTCCGACCGCCGGCGGCACCCTGCGGCGCTGGCGACGCGACCACCAGATGTAGGCCACCCACTCGAGGATATCGATCACGATCGCGACGACGACAACGATCACGTTCCACGGCGAGTCCAAGAACAGGAGCGCGATGATGAGCGCGATCAGTGTCAGCATGAAATGAAGCGTACGGGTTGGAAGGGGGGCTGGGGAGCGCGCCTTCCCCGTAACGGCGAGGGGCGCCTGCAGGCGCCCCTCGAATCAGCTTCGACCTACGTCGGGTCAGGCAGCAGCAGCAGCAGGGTCATAGTCGACGAACTCGAGCAAGACCATCGGCGCTGCATCACCCGGGCGGGGGCCGAGCTTGACGATGCGCGTATAGCCGCCGTTCCGCTCCGCGAAGCGCGGTGCAACGTTGAGGAACAGGTGGTGCACGACATCGTTCGAGCGAAGCTCGGCCATCGCCTGCCGCCGCGCGTGGAGGTCACCACGCTTGCCGAGCGTGACCATCTTCTCGGCATACGGCTTGACCGCCTTTGCTTTCGCCTCGGTCGTCTTGATCCGGCCGTGCTGGATCAGCGCGCCCGCAAGGTTCGAGTACAACGCCTTGCGATGGGCGGAGTCCCGACCGAGCTTCTTGCCTGCGCGTGCGTGACGCATTAGTGGTCTCCCCGGGGAATACGGTGCGGCTTGGGCGAGCGAAAACCGAGCAGCGCTAGGACGCAGGGAGCTTCGATATAGGTGTATATCGGGGCGACCGAGGACGACGCGCTGCGAAGCGTTTGCAGCCGGTCAAGCGGTGCCGTATTTCCCGGGGCGACCACTAAAGCAGCTCCTCGCCCTTCAACGTCAGCCCGTGCGCGGCGAGCGTCTCACGCACCTCTTCGACCGATTTGCGACCGAAGTTCGGGATCGCGGCGAGCTCGGCCTCGGACTTGGAGGTGAGATCGCCGATCGTCTCGATGCCCACACGCTTGAGGCAGTTGTAAGACCGGACGCCGAGCTCGAGCTCCTCGATCGGGAAGTTCTCCATCCCGTGCGATGTCGAAGCCTCGGCCGCTGCCTCGATCGCAGCCTCGCTGAAGCCCTCGATTGCGTCGAGATCGGTGAAGATCGCGAGTTGCCGGATCAGGATGTCTGCAGCCTGACCGATGGCATCACGCGGCTCGATCGAGCCGTCGGTCGTGACGTCGAGGATGAGCTTGTCGAAGTCGGTGCGCTGACCGACGCGGGCAGACTCGACCTCGTAGGCGACTCGGCGAACCGGCGAGAAGATCGAGTCGATCGGGATCACACCGATCGTCGTCTCCGCGCCGCGATTCTGGTCGGCCGGCATGTAGCCGCGGCCACGACCGATCGTGAGCGTCATCTCGAGCTTGCCCTTGGCGGCGAGCTGGGCGATCTCGAGCTCCGGGTTGAGGATCTCGAGGTCGGCAGGCGCCTCGATGTCGGCGGCGGTGACGCTGCCGGGGCCTTTCTTGGAGATGTGCACCTCGACCTCGGGCGACTCGCCGTGGAGGAGGCAGATCAGGCTCTTGAGGTTGAGAATGATGTCGGTGACGTCCTCGCGCACGCCCGGGAGCGTGGTGAACTCGTGTGACACGCCCTCGATCTTGACGGCAGTCACAGCTGCCCCCTCGAGCGAGGAGAGGAGGACGCGGCGGAGCGAGTTACCGAACGTGTAGCCGAACCCGCGGTCGAGGGGCTCGATCGCGAACACGCCGCGATGATCGTCGCCCTCTTCGCTGACGATGCGGGGAATCTGGAATTCCATCAGGCTTGAACGAGTTGCCAATGCGATCCTTTCGTGTTCTTTCGTCACAACTTGGTGTTGAAGCGGTGGTCGGGCGAGGCTGCGCCGTCGCCCCTACGGGAAGCAAGAGAGGCAAGCCTCTCCGTTGTTATTTCGAGTAAAGCTCGACGATCAATGATTCCTGCACGGGGGTGTCGATCTCCGCGCGCTCGGGCCACCGCAGAACCTTGCCGGCGAGACCCTCGTGGTCTGCCTGCAGCCACGGTGCGACGGAAGCCGTCAGGTCGGTGGCGTCGCGGACGAGCGGGGCCGCGGCACTGCCCGACTTCAACGTGATCACGTCGTTCGGGCGGACAGCGAAGCTCGGGATGTTGACGCGGCGGCCGTTGACCTGGAAGTGGCCGTGACGAACGAGCTGGCGTGCCTGCGCACGAGAGCCGGCGAAGCCGAGCCGGTAGACGACGTTGTCAAGGCGCGTCTCGAGCATGCGGAGGAGGTTCTCGCCGGGAGCGCCAAGGCCCTTCGTCGCCTTCTCGTAGGTGTTCCGGAACTGCTTCTCGAGGAGCCCGTAGTAGCGTCGCGCCTTCTGCTTCTCGCGCAGCTGCAGCAGGTACTCGCTCTGCTTGATCCGACCGCGGCCATGCTCGCCCGGCGGATAGGAGCGGCGCTCGATGGCGCACTTCTCGGTCAGGCAGCGCTCACCCTTGAGGAACAGCTTGATGCCCTCGCGGCGGCAGAGCCTGCACTTCGGTCCCAGATCCCTGGCCATTAAACACGCCTCCGCTTCTTCTGCCGGACGCCGTTATGCGCCTGCGGGGAGACGTCCTTGACGCCCAGGATCTCGAGCCCGGCGGCCTGCAGAGAGCGAATCGCAGTCTCCCGACCGGACCCTGGCCCCTTGACGAAGACCTCGACCTTCTGCAAACCGTGCTCCATTCCCTTACGCGCGCAGTTGTCCGCCGTGACCTGCGCTGCGAACGGGGTGGACTTACGCGATCCCTTGAACCCGGCCGAGCCGGCCGACTCCCAGGCGATCACGTTGCCGTCCTTGTCCGTGAGCGACACGATCGTGTTGTTGAACGACGTCTTGATGTGAGCCTGGCCGATCGCGATGTTCTTCTTGACGCGGCGGCGCGTGCGGCCTCGAGCGGCCGCTGCTTTACGAGGAGGCGCCATCTACTTTCCCTTCTTCCCGCGTCCGACCGTCTTCTTCGGGCCCTTGCGAGTACGTGCGTTGGTCTTGGTGCGCTGCCCGCGGACCGGAAGGCCACGTCGATGACGGATGCCGCGATAGCAGCCGATCTCGGCCAGTCGCTTGAGCGCCTGGGAGCGTTCGCGGCGCAGGTCGCCCTCGACCTCGACGTTGTCGTCGATGTAGGCGCGCAGCTTCGTGACCTCGTCGTCGGTCAGGTCCTTGATCTTCTGATCGGGATCGAGCTCGAGCGCCTTGCAGATCTTCTGCGCGGTCGACTGACCGATCCCGTAGATGTACGTGAGCCCGATCTCCAGACGCTTCTGGTTCGGGAGGTTGACGCCTGCGATGCGAGCCATTAGTGGTTCTAGCCCTGCCTTTGCTTGTGCCGTGGGTTGACGCAGATCACCATGGTTCGCCCGTGCCGCTTGATCACGCGGCAGCGCTCACACATTGGTTTAACGGACGGGCGAACTTTCATCGTGAATTCCTCGGTGGCGGTTGTCGGGTGACGAGTCAGCGGTGACGGAACGTGATGCGGCCGCGCGTGAGGTCGTAAGGAGAGAGCTCGACCTTGACCCGGTCGCCAGGGAGGATGCGGATGTAGTGCTTGCGCATCTTCCCGGAGATCGAGGCGAGAACCGTGTGTCCTTCATCGAGCTGCACCCTGAACATCGTGCCCGGGAGCGCCTCGACGACCTCACCTTCGACCTCGATCTTCTCTTCCTTGACTGCCACCCTTCCCTCGCGCGAACGCCTTTATGGTGATGGAGAGCTCCCGACCTGCGGAGCACGAACAAAACCGATGGAACCTAACCGTCTGACGAATCCCATCGCGCAGCGAAACGGCCGCGCCGCGGGCCGCTTACTGTAGCAAACTCGCGATTCCGACGCGCGGTGTGAGGATGCGTGGCCCTGACGCCGTGATTGCGACCGTATGCTCGAAGTGGGCAGCGAGAGAACCGTCCTCCGTCGAGATCGACCAGCCGTCATCGTGCAGGTAGACATCGGGTGATCCGACCGTGATCATGGGCTCGATCGCAATCGTCATCCCCTCCGTGAGCTTCGGCCCACGGCCCTGCTGTCCGAAGTTCGGTACATGGGGGTCTTCGTGGTAGTGCCTGCCGACGCCGTGGCCGACCAGGCTGCGCACGACCGAGAAGCCAGCGGACTCGACGACCGACTGCACCGCAAACGAGATATCTCCGATGCGGTTTCCCGGGTGTGCCTGGGCGATGCCAGCCGCAAGCGCTTCCTGGCACGTATCGAGAAGGCTCTGCGCTTCGGGATCGATCTCACCGACGCCGAAGGTGTAGGCGCTGTCGCCGATCGCGCCGTCGAGGACGACACCGACATCGATCGTGATCAGGTCGCCATTCTGGACGATGTACGGCCCGGGGATTCCGTGCACGACCATCGAGTTCGGGGAGATGCAGATCTCGGCGGGGTAGGTTCCGAGGTAGCCCTTCGATGCGGACACGCCGCCGTGCGCCGCGACGAACGCACCTGCGATGTCGTCGAGTTCGCCCGTCGTGATCCCTGCGCGCAGGTGATCGCCGACATGCGCGATCGTCGCGGCCACGAGATCGCCCGCCCGGGCGATCCGCTCGATCTCCTCAGGGCCCTTGCGAATGATCATCAGTTCACCGCGCCGAGGGCCTCGGTAATCTCGACGAAGACGTCGTCGACACCGCGGGCCGCATCGAGTGTGTGAAGCGTCCCGGCAGCCCGGTACCTCTCGACCACCGGCTTGGTCTGCTCGTGGTAGATGGCAAGTCGTCGCGTCATGACCTCGGGCGTATCGTCGACTCGGCCTTCCTCGTCCGCACGGCCGAGGGCACGAACGGTCGCCGTCTCGTCGTCCAGATCGAAGAAGAGCACAGCATCGAGCGGCCGACCGATCGCGTCGAGCATCTCGTCGAGCTCCTCGGCCTGAACGAGGTTGCGCGGAAACCCGTCGAGGACGAATCCTGCATTGGCGTCATCCTTCGAGAGTCGGTCACGGATCAGCGCGATCGTCAGCTCGTCCGGGACGAGCTCGCCCGAAGCAAGGATCGGCTCGACCTGCTGGCCGAGAGCCGTCCCCTCCGCGATCGCGGCCCGGAACATATCCCCCGTCGAGACATGGGGAATCCCGCGGGCTGCGCAGATTCGCTTGGCCTGCGTGCCCTTTCCGGATCCCTGCGGTCCGAGAACGAGGACGTTGATCGTCACTATTTGAGAAAGCCCTCGTAGTTGCGCATCATCATCTGGCTCTCCATCTGTCGCATCGTGTCGAGGGCAACACCGACGGCGATCAGCACCGAGGTTCCGCCGAGCGCGCCGGAGCTCGCCTGGGAGAATCCGAAGAACCGAATGAAGAGGCTCGGCGCGATGGCGACGAGGGCGAGAAAGAGCGCTCCGGGCAGCGTCAAGCGCGTCATGACGCGGTCGAGGTACTGCGCGGTCGGCGGGCCGGGCCGGATGCCCGGGATGTAGCCACCGTACTTGCGAAGATTGTCGGCCTGCTCCACGGGATTGAACTGCACGGCGGTGTAGAAGTACGTGAAGAGAATGATCAGACCGGCCTCGATGAGCAGGTACGTGATGTTGCCCGGCTGGAAGTGATCGTTGATGAACTCCTGCGTCGCCGGGAAGTACTGCGCAATCGTCGCCGGGAACGCAAGCAGCGCCGCGGCGAAGATGACCGGAATCACCCCGGCCATGAGAATGCGGAGCGGTAGATACGTGGCACCGCCCGTCGTCATCCGGCGGCCGACCATGCGTCGGGCGTACTGGATCGGGATCCGGCGCTGCCCCTCCTGCACGAACACGACGGAGGCGACGATGGCGATCGCGATGAGCGGGAAGAAGATCCGCTCCATCGGTCCACCATTCCACCAGGCGCTGATCCCGATCGGAAGGCTCGTGAGGATCGAGGCAAGGATGAGGATCGAGATGCCGTTGCCGATCCCGCGCTTGGTGATCTGCTCGCCGAGCCACATCAGGAGCACGGTGCCCGTCGTCAATGAAACGACGATGAGCGTCATCCGGCCGGCGTTTGCCTCGAGGGCGCCCTGTCGCTGGAACAGCACCGCGTAGCCGAAGGCCTGCAGGGCCGCGAGGATGACCGTGAGGTATCGCGTGTACTGGTTGATCTTGGCGTAGCCGGACTCGCCCTCCTTCTGCAGTTCGGCGAGCTTCGGCACAGCGACCGTCATCAGCTGGACGATGATCGATGCCGTGACGTACGGCATGATCCCGAGCGCGAACAGTGAGAACTGCGAGAGAGCGCCGCCCGAGAACAGGTTCAGGAGCCCGAGAATCGAGCCTCCCTGACCGGAGAAGTAGTTCTCGATCGCTGCTGCGTCGACGCCCGGAGCAGGAAGCCAGGAACCCAGCCGATAGACGGCAAGGATGAACGCGGTGAAGAGAATTCGACGCCGAAGTTCAGGGACGCGCCAGGCGTTTCCGAGCCAGCTCAGCATTACTCAGCAGTTGCCTCGTCGGCCGAAGCCTCGGGTGCCTCCTCGGCGATCTCGACCGCCACGTCTTCGACCACGGCCTCCTCAACCACCACAGGCCGCTTGGCCTTTGCCTTCTTCGGCTTCTTTGCGACGGGCTCGCCGCGCAACCACGTGACGGTCCCGCCCGCAGCCTCGATCTTCTCCTTCGCGGTCTTCGAGAAGCCGTGTGCAGTGACGGAGAGGCTCTTCGTAAGCTCGCCGGAGGCGAGAATCTTGATGTCGGTCTTCGTGTTCTTGATCAACCCGGCAGCGACGAGCGAGTCGGGGGTCACCTCGGCGCCGGCCTCGAAACGAGCCTCGAGGTCGCGGAGATTGACGGGATGTGTGACCGTCCGGAAAGGCCCGATCGGCATTGCGTCCGCCGACGTGTTGCCGCGAAGCTTCGGGAGCCGCATATCGATCGGCATCTGCCCGCCCTCGAACCCGGCCGGCATCATGTGCGACCCGGAGCGCGACTTCTGGCCCTTGATCCCCCGACCGGAGTACCGGCCCTTGCCGGAGCCCATGCCGCGGCCGACCCGCTTGCGTGCCTTGCGCGGCTGTGCCGGCTGGAGGCTGTGGAGATTGAGCTCCTCGGCCATATCTACGCGTCCTTCCCTTCGACCTTGACGAGATGAGCAACGTGGCGCAGTTGGCCCGCCAGCTCGGCGCACTCCGTGTGCTCTGCGCTGCGGCCGATCTTGCCGAGACCGAGCGCCCGGATGGTGCCGTGGTGCGCCTTGCTCTGGCCAATCGTGCTCCGGATCTGGGTGACCTTGACCGTACTCACGAGGTCACCTCCACGACGTCAGCATCAGCAGGAGCCTCAGCTTCGGCTGCAGCAGCGGCAGCAGCAGCGACCTTGACCGCGTCGTACCCGCGCGGCAATGGCAGCACTTCACGAATCGTCTTGCCGCGCTGTCGGGCGATGTCCTCCGGGCGACGAAGGTTCTTGAGACCGTTCACGGTCGCCTTCGCCATGTTGATCGGGTTCGTGGTGCCGAGACTCTTGGCGAGAACGTCACGGATGCCGGCAAGCTCGAGGACGGCCCGTACGCCGCCGCCTGCGATCACCCCGGTGCCCTCACTCGCGGGGCGGAGGACGACGCGCGCGGCGCCGAACTCGCCGAGAATCTCGTGCGTGATCGTCGTGCCGTGCTTCGGCACGGTGAACAGGTTCTTCTTCGCGTCGTCGACGGCCTTCGAGATGGCGAGCGGAACCTCACGCGCCTTCCCGTACCCGACGCCCACCCGATCGGTCTCGTCTCCGACGACGACGAGCGCGGTGAACGAGAACCGCCGGCCACCCTTGACGACCTTGGCGACGCGGTTGATCTCGATCACGCGTTCCTTCAGCTCGCGTGTCTCAGCTACCCCATACGTGCTCAAAACTCAAGTCCTCCTTCGCGCGCACCATCGGCGAGCGCTTTGACACGACCGTGGTAGAGGTAGCCGCCGCGATCGAAGACGCAGGCGGTGATGCCCGCTGCCTTCGCCGACGCGGCGAGCTGCTTGCCCACCTCGGCTGCCTGTTCTGTCTTGTTGCCGGAGAAGTCCTTCAGCTGGAGCCAACCTGCGGCCGCCAGCGTACGCGCCTCCCGATCGTCGATCAGCTGGGCAAAGATGCCCTTGTTCGACCGGAACACGGCGAGACGGGGCCTTGCCGCCGTTCCCGCAACCTTGCCGCGGATGCGGCGATGCCGGCGAAGACGTGCCTCGCGCGTCGACAGAATGCTCATGCGCGCTTCCCAACCTTTCTCCGAACGTGCTCGTCGCGATAGCGGATCCCCTTACCCTTGTAGGGCTCGGGGGGCCGCACCTTGCGAATCTCGGCAGCGATCTGTCCGACCGCTTGCTTGTCAGTGCCTCTGACGATGATCTGCGTCGGGATCGGCACCTCGAACGTGATCCCGTCGCGCGGGGCGATCGTCACCGTGTGCGAGTAGCCGACGGCGAGTTCGAGGTCGCTGCCCTTGAGCTGCGCCCTGTAGCCGACACCCTGGATCTCGAGATGCTTCTCGAAGCCCTTCGTCACGCCCTCGACCATGTTCGCAACAAGCGTGCGCGTGAGGCCGTGCAACGCACGATCGTCGCCACGATCGGTCGGGCGGATGACGTTGAGCACGCCGTCCTCCTGCTCGATCGAGATCCGGGCAGGAACCTGCTGCTCAAGCTTCCCGAGTGGGCCCTGAACGTTCACCGTTCCACCGGGGGACACCTGAACGGTGACCCCACTCGGAACCTCGATTGGCCTGCGGCCGATACGACTCATGGCGCTACCAGACGAAGGCGAGAACTTCGCCGCCAACGCCGCGCTCAGCGGCCTGACGGCCGGTGATCACGCCGGTCGAGGTGGA
>JANOFZ010000462.1:0-16748 GCA_031413935.1 Thermoleophilia bacterium
CGATCTAACGACCTCGTCGGAGAACATCTCGTCAGCGGTGCGGCAGTGGGCGAACCCTGACGTCGAGTCGCCGAAGAAGGCGACGGCCGTTGCGCTCGGTGAGAAGGTGAAGACGAAGGCGCCGCCGCCCAAGGAGACCGCCGTCACCGTCCTCAACGGAAACGGCGTTACCGGGTCGGCGTCGAACGCGAGCTACCTGCTCGGCCAGCGCGGCTATCCGATCCTGACACCGCCGAATGGGATTCCGGCGAACGCGCCGAACTTCTCGTTCTTCCGCACGGTCATCTATTTCGATCCAGCGCAGAAGGGCGCGAGAGAGGGTGCGCGTAAGGTGGCGGCGCTCTTCGGCTCCGCGGACGTGAAGAAGGCGTCACCCGCGATCCGCGCGCTCGCGAACGGTGCGATGTTGACGACGGTGGTGGGGCAGACCTTCCATGGCACGCTCGCGTCGGCAACGGTCGACCAGACGCCGAACAAGGAGCCGGCGAATGTCGTGCCTGGTGCCTCCGCCTCTCTCGACCTCCTGCGCGAGCGGCAGTCGAGGGTCGACTTCCCGCTGATGGTGCCGACCGTGATCGAGCGATCGTCCTGGATCGACCGGGAACGGCCGATCCGGCTCTACCGCTTCAACGACAAGGGCAAGAACCAGAAGACGGTCAGGCTCACGTACAAGATGGGCTCGAATGACTACTGGGGCGTCCAGCAGTCCAACTGGAATGACGCACCCGTTCTCGGCAGCCGCAACTTCGTGAGGAACATCGGCGGGAGGAAGTACGAGCTCTTCTACAACGGCCCCCGCCTCCACATGGTCGTCCTACGCCAGGGCGGCGCGAGCTACTGGGTCGTCAACACATTGCTCGATCGGCTTCCGAACGAGACGATGCTCGCGATCGCGAAGGGGTTGCGGCCGGTCGCGAAGGTCAGGGTCTCCTAACCAGCTGTCCAACGAACGTCGGGTCAGCGCGCTACCCTCCGTCGGTCGTGAGCGCGCCTCCAGCAAGGGTTGCAGTCTTCGGTGCCGGATACGTCGGCCTCGTTACGGGTGCCTGCTTCGCCGACCTCGGTCACACGGTCGTGATTCGTGACGTTCTGACCGATCGCGTCGGGGCGCTCCAACGGGGTGAGATTCCGATCTACGAGCCCGGCCTCGCCGAGCTGATCGGGGCGAACACCGAGCGTCTCACCTTCACCACGAGCGTTGCGGAAGCGATCGAGGGCGCCGACTTCGTCTATGTGGCTGTTGGTACGCCCCCGACCTACTCGGGCGACGCCGATCTCTCGGCCGTCTGGACGGTGATCGATGAGCTGCCTGCGATCGATCAGGACTGCGTCGTCGTGATGAAGAGCACGGTGCCGGTCGGTACGGGAATGAAGGTTCGTCATCGACTCGACGCACGCGGGCTGACGAAGGTCGGGTACGCGTCGAATCCCGAGTTCACAGCGGAGGGCACTGCTGTCAGGGACTTCCTTCACCCCGATCGCATCGTCGTCGGTGCGTTCCGTGATGAGGACGGCGATGCAGTCGTAGCGTTGCACGGTGGAATCGAGGGCCCTGTCGTGCGCTGCGACGTCGCGTCGGCAGAGATGATCAAGCTCGCGGCCAACGCAGCCCTGATGACGCGGATCTCGTTCATCAACGAGATCGCCAACGTCTGCGAGGCGACGGGGGCCGATGTCGTGCGCGTCGCCGAGGGGATCGGCCTCGATCGCCGCATCGGCCCGAGCTTCCTGCGGGCGGGGATTGGGTTCGGCGGCTCGTGTTTTCCCAAGGACTCCCTCGCGCTCAAGCAGCTCGCGGCGAACTCCGGCTACCACTTCCAGCTCCTCAACGCCGTGATCGAAGTGAACGAGCTCCAGAAGCGCCGGGTGATCGGGAAGCTCCATCGCCACCTCGGATCCCTGAGAGACAAGCGCGTGGCACTGCTCGGGCTGGCGTTCAAGCCGCACACCGACGACATGCGCGAGGCACCGAGCCTCGTCCTCGCAGGGCGCTTGCTCGCCGAGGGCGCTGACGTCCGCGCCTGGGATCCGATCGTTGACGGGCGCGACCTGCACGGCGTCGAGATTGCCGCCAGCCCGGAGGCCGCCGCCGACGGGGCCGACGCCGTTGTCATCGTCACCGAGTGGCCCGAGCTCACCGCCGTCGACTGGGCGAGCGTTGCCGCGTCGATGCGCACACCCGTCCTGATCGACGGGCGCAATCTCCTCGATCCGGTTCTCATGGAGACCGCCGGACTCCAGTACGAGGGCATCGGCCGCGCTGCCGCTCTGCCGGGAGACTGATGGAGGCGATCGTCCTTGCCGGTGGAAAGGCGGAGCGCCTGGGGGATGCCGCCGCGGGTCGGCCGAAGTCGCTGGTGCCGGTCGGTGGCAAGCCACTACTCGCCTGGCAGATCGGGCGTCTGCGTGGAGCCGGTGTCTCGCGCGTGATCGTGAGTTGCGCCGCCGGCCAGGAAGCGGACTTCGAGCGGGATCTCGCCGGGACAGGGGTCGAGATCGTGTGTGCCGGAGAACCGGAGCGGCTCGGCCGGGGAGGTGCCATTCGCTTCGCTGCATCGTTGCGGCAAGACCGCGGAGATGTGCTCGCCATGAACGGTGACGAGCTCGTGGCCGTCGACTTCGCGGGTCTGCTCTCGCGTCATCGCGCGACGAACGCAGCCGCAACGGTGACGGTCGCGCAACCCCTGTCGCAGTTCGGGCAGGTCGAGCTCGGAGTGGGCGATGTCGTAACGGGCTTCCACGAGGTCGCCCCTGTGCCCTACTGGGTCAACTGCGGGATCTATGCCCTCTCGGACGAGGGACTCGCTCGGTTTCCCGAGAAGGGCGACCACGAGACGACGATCTTCCCGGAGCTCGTCGCCGAGGGATCGCTTCACGCATTCCGCCACGATGGGCTCTGGCTGACCGTGAACACGCCCAAGGAGCTGCGACGCGCCGACGAGCATGTGACCGCGCACCCGGAGTGGCTCGCGTGACCTCGCCCTACGCCTTCGAGCCGCGCCGCATCGAGAAGCCGTGGGGCTACGAGCTGATCTGGGCGCACGCCGAGCAGTACGTCGGCAAGGTGCTCTTCGTTCGCGCCGGCCAGGCGCTCAGTCTCCAGTACCACGAGCAGAAGGACGAATCGTGGCTCGTGCAGTCGGGGCGCGCGTCACTCGAGCTGGGAGAGGTCGGCGGGGAGTTGACCGCCTACGAGATCGGCGAGGGTGACTGCTTTCGCTATCGGCCCGGAACCGTCCATCGTGTCGCGGCGATCGAGGACACGATGATTCTCGAGGTCTCGACGCCGCATCTCGACGACGTCGTCCGGCTCGACGACCGCTACGGGCGGCCGGCAAGAGACCACTAGAGGCTTGATCCGGGCTTGACCTGGAGTCGATCGCGGCCGATAACAGCGAGGGATGAGGTGGATTCATGCCTATCTCGGCTGCTCCGCAGTCTCGCTTCTGGCGTTCTACTTCTTGCGTGACGAGGCGCTGCTCACGGACGTGTGGTCGCTCGTCGTCGCGGCCGCCGCCGTCGCCGCCATTCTCCTCGGCTTGCATGTCAACCGGCCGCCCGATCGGCTGCCGTGGCATCTGACCGTCGCCTCGGCAGCTCTCGTAGCCGCCGGATGTGCAGCGTCGATCGTGCTCCCTGAGCTCGAAATGAATCTGGACTTCCCGTCGGCGGCGGACATGCTCCCGATCGTCAGCGCAGCGACGGCAGCTGTCGCGCTCGCCATCTTCGTGCGCCGCAGCACCGCCGCACGCGATTGGGGGACGATCGCGGACGCCGGCGTCGTGACTCTGGCTGTTGCTGGCGTGGTGTGGCTGGTGCTCGTCGAGCCCGCCGTAAACGACCCTTCACTCGACCGCGCAGCCAGGCTCGGCGTTGTGGCGAGCTTCGTAACGGGTGTGGCTCTGATCGGCTTCGCGGCCCGGCTTCTGCTGACGGCGGCTGTCAGTGGCGAGGAGAGATTGCTCGTCGGTGGCGCGTCGGTCACCCAGGTGGTAGCCGGCTGTGCGGTTCCGCTGGCAGTCGTGTACGACTGGCCCCTGGCGGCGACGCTGTCCGTGCCGCTGCTCGTAGCATCCCAGTTGGCATGGGGCGCGGCCGCACTTCATCCGAATATGTGGTGGCTCACACAGCCCGGTGAGGCCACAGAACCGTGGCCGACACGCGGCCGCCTCGCCCTTCTCGCACCGGCGGTACTCGCGGTACTCGTGTTCGTGGGCTTCGAGACGATGGTGGCTGGAGAGAGGGTTCGCGGGGTATCGCTGTTCGCGTGCGTCCTGCTCGCCACCCTCCTTGTGACTCGGCTCGTCGGCCTCGCGGTCGGGTACGAGCGCCTCGCAGAGCGTGAGGTGGCGCTGGACACGGGTTCCGCCGCTCTCGCGGTCGCGATGACCCGCGACGAGATTCGCCGCGCTGGTGCCCAGGCAGCGATGACGCTGGCAGGCGGTGCTCGTGAAGCCTATGTTGATATCGACCTCAGCTCTCGTCCCAAGCTCGAGGTTCGTGACGCTTGTGTCGTGGGGTCGGACGAGATCGCCGACCAGCTCCGCGGCCAGATCAGTCGCACGGGGTCGCTGGCACGGATCGGCGCGGCGAAAACGATCGTTGTCCCGATCGTTTCGCGCGAGCGGATGCGGGGTGTGGTTCGGGTAACGGGTTCCCGTCCACTCGCCTGGGCCCTCCCGCGCAGCCTCGAGATGCTCGCCGGGAAGATTGCTCTCGCAATCGAAGGTCTCGAGATTTCCGACGATCTGGCGGAGCGGCGGAGTGAGGAACGCTTCCGCTCCCTCGTCCAGACCTCGAACGACCTGATCGTCATACTCGAGCCGGACCTGACCGTCAGATACGTGACGCCCTCGGTGCTCACGTTGCTCGGCCAGAAACCCGGCGAGTTCGTCGGCGCAAAGCTTGACGAGTGGCTCCACCCTGACGAGCGTGAACTGGCGGTGGCTCGTCTGCGAGACCACGCTGCGAAGGAGAGCTCCGTCACGCATGAGTTCCGGCTGCGTCACACCGATGGAGTCTGGCGAACATTCGAGGGTGGGATACGAGATCTTCTCGCCGATCCAACCGTGAGCGGTCTCGTGTTGACGGCGCGGGACGTGTCGGAGCGCCGGGCTCTCGAGGATCAGCTCACGCAGCAGGCCTTCCACGATTCTCTGACGGGCCTGGCAAACCGTGCACTCCTCTCGGACCGCGTCACGCATGCTCTCGAGCGCTCGATCCGGTCGAAAGCCAGGGT
Organism: Thermoleophilia bacterium; assembly: GCA_031413935.1. GTDB lineage: Bacteria > Actinomycetota > Thermoleophilia > Gaiellales > Gaiellaceae > Gaiella. The sequence goes on from JANOFZ010000462.1 coordinate 5,240, forward strand.
GGCAGTGCTGTTCATCGATGTCGACGACTTCAAGACGATCAACGACAGCCTGGGCCACAGGGCCGGCGACGAGATGCTCGTCGAGCTGGCTGCGCGCCTGACGCATTGCATGAGGAGCAGTGACACCGCCGCCCGCCTCGGGGGTGATGAGTTCGGCATCGTGCTCGAGGAGACCTCCGGTGTCGAAGGAGTGATCGGATTCGCTGAACGAGTGCTCGCTGCGATCGCAGTTCCACTCACGCTTGCGGGTGCTCAGCTCCGTCCGAGAGTGAGCATCGGCATTACGTTCGGCATGCCCGGGCAGACGTCCGACGAGCTCCTCCGTAACGCGGATGTGGCCATGTACCAGGCCAAGCGCACGGGCGGCGGCCGCTACGAGGTATTCGACCCGCACATGCACGAGGCAGCGCTTGCTCGGCTCGAACTGAAGGCAGATCTCGACCGCGCATTTCGCTCCGACGAGCTAGACCTCGCGTATCAGCCGATCGTCGACCTTGGCACGGGCCGGACACAAGGGCTCGAAGCTCTCCTTCGTTGGATCCACCCGGTGCGGGGGTCGATCTCGCCAAGTGAGTTCGTGCCGCTGGCCGAGGAGACCGGGCTGATCGGTGAGCTCGGTCATTGGGTGCTACAACGGGCGTGCCAGCAGGTTCGTGAGTGGCAACGCTCGATCCCCGGCTACGAGAACCTTTCCGCGAACGTGAATCTCTCGGCACGGCAGATCCTCGAACCGGATCTCGTGGAGCGGGTCAGATCGGTTCTGGGCGAGAGCGGGTTGCGTAGTAATTGCCTTACGCTCGAGATCACGGAGAGCACCATGATGGAGGACGCCGCGGGAATTTCTACTGTGCTCGGCGAACTCCGGGCCATCGGCATCAGAATCTCGATTGACGACTTCGGCACGGGGTTCTCGTCCCTCAGTTACCTGCAGCGGTTCCCTGTCGACGAACTGAAGATCGCGAAGGAGTTCGTGGACGACATGGTCTTCGAAGCGCGCAATGCCAGGCTCATTGAGGGGATCGTCCGGCTCGGCGTAGCTCTGGACCTTCGTACTCTCGCGGAGGGCATCGAAACGGAGGAGCAACGGCAACGGCTGCAGGCGATGGGATGCAGGCTCGGACAGGGATACTTCTTCGCGCGGCCAACCCCGGCCGAGCAGGTGCCGGCGCTGTTGCTGCGCGATTCTGCTGCCGCGGCGTAACTCGTCGGGCATCGAGACCACGCGAGCACAACTCGATGGCACGCTAGACTCGCGCGCAACGATGGGTGTATCGATCGACCGGCTCAACGAGAAACAGACGCCGTATGTGGCTCTGTGCTGCGAGGGCACATAGGACCACATCGCCTCGTACTGAACCCGGAGAGCATTGTCAGGCTCGAGGGCGACGCGGTCGTGATCCTCGACCAGCGGCGTCTGCCCGACGAGATCATCCACCTCCGCTGCTCCAACGCGGCGGAGCTTGCCGACGCCATCCAGACGCTGGCAGTGCGTGGAGCGCCGGCGATCGGCATCGCGGCGGCCTATGGCATGGCGCTCGCAGCCGGGCGTGGTGACGACACCGACGAGGCGTACGAGCTGCTCGCTGCCTCGCGCCCAACCGCGATCAACCTCAGGTGGGCGCTCGACCAGATGCGATCCGACCCGACCCGCGAGCGCGCGAAGCGAATCCACGACGACGAGGTCGGACGCTGCCGACAGATGGGTGCTCACGCCGCGGATCTCGTGCCACCCTCGGCCCGGATCCTGACGCACTGCAACGCGGGTGGACTCGCAACCGGTGGCTACGGGTCGGCGGTCGGGGCGATTCGTGCTGCGTGGGAGCGGGGGAACGTCGAGCACGTCTGGGTCGACGAGACACGACCGCTGTTGCAGGGTGCGCGCCTAACGGCCTTCGAGATGGAAGCGCTCGGGATTCCCTACGCGGTGATCGTGGACGGCGCTGCAGCATCGCGCATGGGTGCCGGCGAGATCGACCTCGTGATCACCGGCGCCGATCGAATCGCTGCCAACGGTGACTCGGCGAACAAGATAGGCACCTACGGCCTCGCCGTTCTCGCTCGACACCACGGGATCCCCTTCGTGATCGTGGCACCGACCTCGACGATCGATCCTGGAACGCCCGACGGTGCGGCGATACCCATCGAGGAGCGAGACGGTGCTGAGGTATCGAGCCGCTTCACTGCGCGCAACCCCGCCTTCGACGTGACACCGGCCGACCTGATCACGGCGATCGTGACCGAGGAGGGCATCCATCGTGCTCCGTATGGCTCTTCCCTCCCGGTACCGGCGGGATCGCGATGATTCTCGACGAGGTCGATCCCGTGACGCGCTCGGTGCTCGAGCGCCATGGGTTCGACGTGGAGACATTCGCGCATCTTCGAGCTGCGTTGATCTCCGGGACGCTTGCTCCGGGTGCAAACGTCGTCAGTGGCGCGGTCGAGGCCCTCCAACCAGGCGATCTCACGCGCTTGCCCGCCCCCGACGAAGCCGGCTACGAAGAAGCGGTCGCTGCGGGAACAGAGGCGCTTCGTACCGGCTCGATCGCCATCATCGTACTTGCCGGGGGCATGGCGACACGCTTCGGCGGCGGCGTCAAGGCGGTCGCAGACGCGATCGACGGGCGGAGCTTCCTCGAGGTGAAGCTCCGCGAGACCCGGCGACTCGCACGGGCGCTCGACTGCACGATCCCCGAGGCGCTGATGACCAGCTTTGCCACGGACGATGCTATCGGCGCGCACCTCACCGAGCGTGGTCTTGGCGACCCAATCCGGTTCGTGCAACCTGCCGCTCCGCGCCTCCGTCCGAACGGGAGCCTGTTCCTCGCCGCTGACGGGACGCCGTCCCTCTACGGCCAGGGGCACGGCGACCTGTTCGCGACGCTACGGGCGTCAGGTGCGCTCGAGGCGCTTGTCGAAGTCGGCGTGCGCTCGGTGATCGTCTCGAACGTCGACAACCTCGCCGCCCGGGTCGATCCGGCAATCGTCGGAATGCACGTCCTCGCCGGCACGCCGCTTACCGTCGAGGTCGTCCCGAAGGACTACGACACCGGAGGTGCTCCGGCTCGGGTCGACGGCCGCCCTCGGCTGCTCGAGGCGATGCAGTTCCCGCCCGAGTTCGACCAGGATCTCGTACCCGTCTTCAATACGAATACCTCGCTGATCACGACAGAGGCACTCGCCGATCCAGGCGAGCTCACGTGGCTCGTTGTCGAGAAAAGCGTCGCCGGCGAGCCGGCGATCCAGTTCGAGCGGCTCTATCATGAGTTGTCGGCCAATGTGGCGACGACGTACCTCGTTGTGCCGCGCGCAGGTGCGCGGGGGCGGTTTCTCCCTGTGAAGGAGCCATCGGATCTGGTCGAGATGCAGCCCCTCCTGCGTGAGATGCTGGCGGAGTCACCGTAGGGAACAGGGTCAAGCCTGATAGTCGATCGGCACAGAGCTGTCGCCAGGTCGGCACACGCTCGTCACGGATTGGCGTCTAGCGTCGGTTGGGTGCCTCAGCTTCTGAACCTTGTGCTCCCTCGCCGTTGCGGAGTGTGTGGCCGGATCGGTGAATCGACGTGCGAGCCGTGTCTTCGACTTCTCGTGCGCTGCGCCCCACCATGGTGCGAGCGATGTGGCGCACCTGGCGCATGGCCCGTGCGTCGCTGCGCCGAGTGCAGCGGCAGGCGGCTAGCGTTCGGCAGCGCACGCGCCGCGCTCGTCTACGAGGCGCGCGCGCGACTCTTTGTCGCCTCCTGGAAGGAGCGCGGGCGTCGTGATCTGTCGACGGTCGCGGCACGGCTGGTCACCGGCGTGGTGGGGCGGCCCGAGGTCGATGCGATCACGTTCGTTCCGGGCGATCGCGACCGTGGCCTCCGACGGGGCCATGTGCCGGCAGCGGCGCTGGCGGCCGACCTCTCGACTCTCTGGTCGATCCCACTCCACGAGCTGCTCGTGCGGCGCCCGGGTATCGAGCGTCAGCGAAACCTTCCGCGGGCCGAGCGCCGGAGGAACGTCGCAAAGGCCTTTACGGGAAAAGGGACGGCTCCGGCGCGGGTCTGCCTCGTCGACGACGTCTACACGACGGGATCCACTGTCGGGGCATGTGCTGCAGCACTGCGCCGAGAGGGGGCAAGGCGGGTCGAGGTCGTCTGCCTCGCGCGGGCAGTGAGATAGAATGAGGGCACGACGACAAGAGAGGCAGGGAGATCATGCAACTCAAGCTCACCGCCCGTCACGAGCATCTCGACGACAACGTTCGCGAGTACGCGGAACGGAAGCTCTCGAAACTCGACCGACGTCTCAATGATTTGACGCTCGTCGAGGTGACCTTCTCCCAGGAGCACAACCCCTCGATCGCCGCCGATCACACGGTCGACGCGGTGATCCACACGAAGGGCCCCTCGCTGGTCGCGCACGAGTCGGCCACGACCTACGAGGCAGCCATCGATCGCCTGTTGGACAAGCTCGAGCGCCAGGTCGAGCGCTATCGTGACAAGCGAACCCTCGAGCAACGGCGACGCTCACAGAATGTTTCACCCGGTCTCGAGGCGGCTCAGGACGAAGCACCGCCGGACGAGTCCGCAGCCAGAGTCAGGCTTGGCGCCCCTCGTCTACGGCGCGTATTTCATGCACCCACCGCAGGCGAAGTTCACCTTCGGTCCCGACGCCCAACCGAGTCCATGGGTGTCCTGGGTCGCGAAGACCGCTATGCCCGCTGCGCTCCTGAGCAGGAGGGTGTCGCTCCCGTTCGAGACCTTGAGGGAGTGGATCTCCGAGCCGAGGCTGTAGAGGATCCGCCCCTCGGCGAAGTCCGTCATGCTTGCCCCCGCGGGGAGGTTGACGACCTTCAGCCCTGACGGCGTCCGGATCTGAATTGCCCCCGGAAGCTGCACGACGAGCCCGCCGGGGGCGAGCGCCATCGCCTTCACCGCTCCGGCAGCGTACGGATAGATCTTCGCGATCGTGCCGTTCGCCCTGAACAGGACGACCTCGCCGGTCTCGCGGAGGGCTGCGACGACCGCTCCGCCAGGGCCCCTGCCCGCCGTCACTCGGATGATCCTGGCGGAATCGGTGACCTTGAACACGGCAACGCCGTTTGCGCCGAGGAGGACGACTTCCTTCCCCGCTGCGTACGGGATGCCGAGCCCGCCGGTCGAGTCGCCGATCGCAAACGGTGGCGGGAGGTCGACATCCTGCCCGACGAACCGCAGCTGCCTCGGTGTCCTTTGCGTCGTCGTTGCCGTCATCAGCTGCCAATCACGGAAGTTCCCGCCCGTGTAGCGAATCCAGAGCGCACGGTTCCCGCTCACACCCACCGCCGAGATCCCCGTTCCGGTGCTACCGAGATTCGTGCAGGGGCCTGGTTTGCCGAAACGCCAGATGCCCTTCGTATCCGTGTTCCACAGCTCCACGTGGTCGCAGTCGGCCTTCGTTCGCGCGACCATGAAGGCGAACGACGCCTGGTTGAGGGCGACGAGACGCACCGGGCCGTTGCGAACGATCGTGCGTCCAGGGCTCTGTAGCGCGAGGGCGCTGCTTGCCGTGATCAGGGCAAGCGCGAGAGCGACGATCAGTACGGAGCGCGAAGGTGAGCGGAAGATGGTCATCGCTCGCAGGGTACGCAGGGTTCATGAAGAATCAATCAAGGCGGGCGGCCCGCCGGGTACGCTCTCCTAACGATGTCCACAACAGATTTCGGCAAGTTCGAGAAGGTCCTTCGCATCGGCGAGGGGCGGCGCGTAAAGCGGCTGAAGCAGCAGGCCGCGTTCATCGCGACGCTCGAGCCGGAGTTCCAGGCGCTCTCTGACGAGGAGCTCCGCGCAAAGACGGCCGAGTTCCGGCAACGGCTCGCGAACGGTGAGACGCTCGAGGAACTCCTCTTCGAAGCGTTCGCAGCCGTGCGCGAGGCACGGTGGCGTGAGTCGGAGCAGCGGATGTTCGACGTCCAGATGATGGGTGGCATCGTCCTCCACGAGGGCGACATCGCCGAGATGAAGACCGGTGAGGGTAAGACCTTCGTCGCCGCGTTGGCGCTCTCCCTCAATGCGCTCCCGGCGACCGGCGTTCACCTCGTCACCGTCAACGACTACCTCGCCAAGCGCGACGCCGAGTGGAATCGAGGTGTTTTCGAGCGGCTCGGGATGACGGTCGGCTCGATCCAGAGCATGATGCCGTTCGATCTCCGGAAGCAGGCATACGACGCCGATATCACCTACGGGACGAACTCGGAGTTCGGGTTCGACTACCTCCGCGACAACATGGCGACGTCGCTCGACAACTGCGTCCAACGCAGTCACGACTTCGCGATCGTCGACGAGGTCGATTCGATCCTGGTCGACGAGGCGCGGACACCGCTGATCATCTCCGGTGAGCCGGAGACCGCGGCGAGCACGTACTACGACTTCGCGCGGATCGTTCGCGATCTTCACGGTGCGCCCGCGACGCGGAAATCCGCGAAGGGCGAGGACGAGACCGAGCTCTCCGGTGCCGACTACCTCTACGACGAGAAGCACAAGACGGTCTCGCCGGCGCAGACGGCTCTCGATGCCGTCGAGCGCGTGCTTGGCGTTGACAACCTCTATGACCCGCGCCACGTGCAGCTCGTCAACCACCTCAGTCAGGCCCTCAAGGCCGAGGCGTTGTACAAGCGCGATGTCGACTACGTGATTGAGGACAGCGAGGTGAAGATCGTCGACGAGTACACCGGGCGGATCATGGAGGGACGCCGCTGGAGCGAGGGCCTGCACCAGGCGATCGAGGCCAAGGAGGGCGTCGAGATCCGCGAGGAGAACGTGACGCTTGCGACGATCACGCTGCAGAACTACTTCCGTCTCTACGAGAAGCTCGGTGGCATGACCGGTACGGCGAAGACGGAGGAGAAGGAGTTCGTCGAGATCTACAACCTCAACGTGATCGAGATCCCCACGAACGTCGTGGTCGCCCGCAAGGACGAGAACGACTACATCTTCAAGAGCAAGGACGCGAAGTGGAACGCGGTTGCAGAGGATCTTGTCGAGCGGCACGAGAAGGGACAGCCGGTACTCGTCGGCACGATCGCTGTCGAGACATCCGAGTATCTGTCCGAGCTCCTCACGCGTCGTGGCATCCCCCACAACGTCCTCAACGCCAAGGAGCACGAGCGCGAGAGCGAGATCATCGTCGACGCAGGCTTGAAGGGCGCCGTCACGATTGCCACGAACATGGCCGGCCGCGGCGTCGACATCAAGATCGATGACGAGGTGCGCGGGCTCGGCGGCCTCTACGTGCTCGGGACGGAGCGCCATGAGTCGAGGCGCATCGACAACCAGCTCCGCGGCCGCTCCGGCCGCCAGGGCGACCCCGGCGAGACCCGGTTCTACCTCTCGGCGCAGGACGACCTCGTGCGGTTGTTTGCGGGAGATCGGATCCACGGGATCATGGAGCGCTTCAAAATCCCTGACGACCAGCCCATGGAGGCTTCGATTCTCTCCCGGCAAATCGAGGGCGCGCAGAAGAAGGTCGAGGAGCAGAACTTCGTCGCCCGCAAGAACGTCCTGAAGTACGACGACGTCATGAACACGCAGCGCATGGTGATCTACGAACAGCGACGCAGCATCCTGAACGGCGACGACACATCGGACGAGATCCGAAGCTGGATCGAGGATGTGACTGCTCGGAACGTCGTGCTGTTCACCGAGGGTGACGATCTGACGGAATGGGACATAGAGGGCCTTGTGGCCCAGATGGTCGCGCTCTATGGCAGCGACATCACGGTGGAGGAGTTGCGCGAGGAGGTCGACATGTCCCGTGATTCACTCACCGCCGAGTTCAGCGAAGACGCTCTCGACGCCTACAGCGACCGCGAGGCCAACTTCGGTCCCGAGTTGATGCGCGAGATCGAACGATTCGTGATCCTCCAGGTCGTCGACACCCGCTGGCGGGAGCATCTCGACTCGATGGATTACCTGCGAGAAGGCGTGCATCTTCGGGCGATGGCCCAGAAGGATCCGCTCGTCGAGTATCGGGGTGAGGGCCACACGATGTTCGAGGAGCTCAGCCAGGTGATCCGTGAGGAGGTCGTGCTCGCCCTGTTCCACGTCGAGGTGCAGCAGAACGACGCAGAGCAGGCTCTGCAGCCCGCCGAGGCTCCTCATGCGCTCGCCTACGAGCACGAGGTGTCCTCGGGCGCCGATGCCATCGCTGCGGCGGGCGGGCTCGGCTCCGAGTCGTCCGTGCTCACGAAGGCCCCCGTCCATCGACAGGTCGTCAAGGACGACGACCGTGACGTCGGCCGCAACGACCCGTGCTGGTGCGGGTCGGGCAAGAAGTTCAAGAAGTGCCACGGGGCGTAGGAGAGTCGCGATGGAGAAGCGTATCGCGCCTCTCCTACGCCAATGCTTGCTGCCGCGCTGCGCGCGGATCCTGAAGCCGGGAACCTACGGTTCCCTGTGACCCCTCCCTTCTTCGAGCTGTGCGAGCGCGTCTGAACGAGGTGACCGACCCGGCGGGCGTCGAGCGAACCCATCCCAGGGCCTATCTCGTGGTGCGTTCGTCCGGGACGAATTGGGGTGCCGTTGACAGGGCTCCACTGCGTTCCGTTTCGACCCCACAGCTACCATCGACCCGTGGCCGACCAGGAAAATCAACCTCTCGCGCATCTGCTCGAGGAGCTCGGAGCCCAGCTTGACTGGGTTCGTGAGTACCTTTGACCCCGTTCAACTCACGGCTCGGCAACAGGAACTCGAAGCATCGATGGGCGCCCCGGGGTTCTGGGACGACCAGCAGCAGGCGGCCCGGATCTCGACCGAGCACGCCCGCGTAACGCGCAGGCTCGACACCTACAAGCGCCTCAGCGGCGAGGTCGAGGAGGCGACCGAGCTCTTCGAGATGGATTCCGCGCTCGAGGACGAGATCAGGACACAACTTGCGCCGATCTCGGCAGAGCTATCCCGGCTCCAGGAGGACGCACTCTTCAACGGCACCTACGACACGGGCGACGCCGTCGTCTCGATCAACGCCGGAACCGGTGGGACGGACGCCCAGGACTGGGCCGAGATGATGCTGCGGATGTACCTGCGTTGGTCGTCCGACCGCGGGTACCAGACCGCACTCGTCGAGGCGAGCCCTGGTGAGGAAGCGGGTCTCAAATCGGTCACGATGACCGTGAAGGGCGAGAACGCGTACGGCGCCTACAAGGCCGAACGGGGCGTCCACCGGCTCGTGCGACAGTCTCCCTTCGACTCGGCCCACCGCCGCCACACAGCGTTCGCCCAGGTCGTCGTCGCTCCACTCCTACCCGATGACGAGGACGTCGAGATCGACGAGGGTGACCTGCGCGTTGACACGTATCGCGCGAGCGGCGCCGGTGGCCAGCACGTCAACAAGACCGATTCCGCCGTCAGGCTGACCCATCTTCCGACGGGCATCGTGGTGCAGTGCCAGAACGAGCGTTCGCAGACCTCCAACAAGGCGACGGCGATGCGGATCCTCAAGTCGCGACTCGTCGAGGTGCAGGAGGAGGAGCGAGAGGCGGAGCTCGCGCGCGAGCGAGGAGCGACGCAGGACATCGGCTTCGGAAGTCAAATCCGCTCCTACGTGCTGCATCCGTACCAGATGGTGAAGGACCACCGCACCGATTTCGAGGCGGGAAACGCCCAAGGGGTGCTCGACGGCGCGCTCGACGGCTTCGTGCGCGCATACCTCCTCGCGAAGGCCGCCGGGAAGGTCGTTTAGCCAATGTCAGCTATACTGAAGGCTCAATCCGACCCGGAGCGGCCACCGCGGCCCTCTTCTTCTCGTGATCCGGTGCAGGACGATCTTCAGCTGACAGCCCCCGTGACGGCCATTGCCGATCCCTCGCCCGCCTACGCGGACGGAGTCGACGGCGCGGCCGGCGTCAGCGGCTCGTCGATGATCGTGCTCGAGAACGTCCGCAAGGTCTATGAGCCCAACGTCACGGCCCTCGACGGCGTCTCGTTCGTGATCGACAAGGGCGAGTTTGTCTTCGTCGTCGGCGCCTCTGGGTCGGGGAAGTCGACGATCATCCGGCTGCTGCTCAAGGAGATGGAGCCGACGTCGGGTCGAATCCTCGTCGGCGGGCGAGATCTCGGCCGGTTGAAGCACTCACGCGTACCGATGCTCCGCAGGAACGTCGGATGTGTCTTCCAGGACTTCAAGCTTCTACCGAACCGCACCGCGTCGGAGAATGTCGCCTACGCGCTCCGTGTCCAGGGCGAACCTGCCTCCTCGATTCGACGCAAGGTACCCGAGGTGCTCAACCTCGTCGGGCTCTCTCACAAGATGAGCTCCAAGCCAGAGGAGCTCTCGGGCGGTGAGCAGCAGCGCGTCTCGATCGCGCGCGCCGTGGTCAATCACCCACCGCTCCTGATCTGCGACGAGCCTACGGGCAACCTCGACCCCGACACGTCCGTCGGGATCATGCAGCTCCTTCACCGCATCAACACGGCAGGCACCACGATTCTCATGGTCACGCACGATCGGGAGATGGTCGACAAGATGCGCAAACGCGTGATCGCTCTCGATCAGGGCAAGCTGATGCGGGACGAGCGACGTGGGGGGTACGAGACCGAATGACCCGCTTCAAGCTCGTCCTCTCCGAGGCCGTCCGCTCGATCGGCGCGAATCTCTCCACCTCGATCGCCGCAACGATGACCGTGCTCATCGGCATGCTCCTCCTTGGTCTCTCGATCGCGCTTGGAAGCTGGGTCGTCTCGTGGTCGAACCACGTCAAGTCCGAGCTCCAGGTGCAGGTCTTCTTCGTCGACGGCGTAACGCCCAAGCAGGTCAACGCCGTTGGCCGCACGCTCGCGAGCGACCCGAGAGTGAGCGACTACCAGTTCGTCTCGAAGACGGAGGCGCTCAAGCGGATGAAGAAGAAGTATCCGCAGCTCACGGCGAACCTGCCTTCGAATCCACTCCCGGCTGCCTTCGAGGTGACTCCGGCCAAGGCCGAGAATGTCAAAGTGATCGCGGTCGATCTCCGGAAGGCGAAGTTCGCGGGGGTCGAGAAGATCAAGGACGGGCAGCAGACCTCGGAGCGCATCCTCCAGGTCGGCAAGTGGATCTCCTACGTCTTCGTCGTGATGGTTGTCGTGCTCCTGATCGCGTCCGTGATCCTGATCGCGAACACGATCCGGCTCTCGATCTTCTCGCGGCGGCGTGAGATCGAGGTGATGAAGCTCGTCGGCGCGACGAACTGGTTCGTCCGCGGGCCGTTCATGCTCGAAGGGCTGCTGTGCGGCCTTGTCGGGTCGGTCGCCGCCGTGTTCCTGCTCTTCATCGGCAAGCAGGTCGCGCTCCCTGCGATCCTCGGGCACATCGACACGACGGACGACGTGCAGGCGCTCTCGTTCGGCCTGACGTCTCTTGCGCTTCTTACTGTGGGCCTCGGCGTGGGTGCCCTCGGCTCCGGCATGACCTTGCACCGCTTTTTGAAGGTCTAGGGTCGAGAGAATTCCGCGATGGACACGGTGACAGGCTTTAGCCTGTCTCCTGGGTTTCCCGCCGCTACCCTCACACCATGCCC